>CALXXJ010000023.1 GCA_944392665.1 uncultured Clostridia bacterium
TAAAAAATAAACTAAACTTGTAGAAGTCTATTTGGAAGGTATTATGGACAGGAGTTCGACTCTCCTCACCTCCACCATTTAATAAAAAAGAATATCATTATAAAAAGTTGGTATTTTCTAATAGATGCCAATTTTTTTGTCTACAAATAATTTTTTTATAAAAAAACAAAAGAATGATTTTAAAAAGTTATTTTTTTATACAAAAATAACTTGACAAAAATAAAATAAAAACTTATAATAAATATAGGTGATGAAAATGCTAAAAAGAGAGTTATATTTAAAAAGAATTAGAGAGTTTTATGATAGTGATTTAATAAAAATCTTAGTAGGAATTCGTAGATGTGGAAAATCAGTTATATTAGAACAAATAATAGAAGAATTAAAAAATATAGGAATTGAAGAAAAACATATTATATATGTTAACTTTGAATTTATTGAATTTGAAGAATTAACAGATTATAAAAAATTAAATACATATGTTAAAGAAAGAATTCAAGATGATGAAATGTATTACTTATTTTTTGATGAGATACAAAACGTAGATAACTTTGAAAAAGTAGTGAATTCTTTAAGAGCATCTCAAAAAGTAAGTATATTTATTACAGGATCAAATAGTAGACTTTTATCAGAAGAGTTATCTACTGTACTTTCTGGGAGATATGTGAGTTTTAGAATTAATCCATTATCTTATAAAGAGGTTTTAGAATTAAAAGGAATAGAAAAGTCAACAGATGAAGTATTTGAAGATTATATGAAATGGGGAAGTTTGCCTAATAGATTTGAATTTGAAAGTGAAGAAGCTATAAAGAATTATCTATATGGAGTATTTGATTCCATTATACTAAGAGACGTAGTAGAAAGATTAAAAATTAGAGATACAGCATTATTTAATTTGATTTTACAATATATCGTAGATACAATAGGTAGAGAATTTTCAGCTGAAAATATTATGAATTTTTTAAGAAATGAAGGAAGAGAAGTTTCTACATTAACCATATATTCATATTTAGATGCTCTTTGTAAAGCTTTATTAATTCGAAAAGTTTATAGATATGATGTTCATGGAAAAGCAGTTCTAAAAACACTAAATAAATATTATGTTACTGACTTAGGCATAGCACAAATAAAAAATAATAAAACAGAAATAGATAGATGTTATGCAATTGAAAACATTGTTTATAATGAGTTAATCATAAAAGGATATGATGTATTTACAGGAAAGACAAAAAAAGGAGAAATAGATTTTGTAGCAACAAAACCAAATAAAAAGATTTATATACAAGTTGCATTTAGTATACCAAATGAGGATACTAAAAATAGAGAGTTTGGAGCATATAGTGTTATAACTGACAATTATCCTAAATATGTTATTTCTTTAGATAAGCTTAATTATGAATATAATGGAATAAAACATCTTAATTTGATAGATTTTTTATTAGATGATGAGTTTTAAAATAATATTTTCGTATTTTGTCAACATTTTTGTCAACAAATATGCTATAATTATTGATATATAAAGATGAACTTTGGTCACCTCCACCAATTATGGGCACAAAATTAACTGTTTTGTGTCTTTTTCATTTTTTTATAAATTTGCGAGAGAAAGTATAAATATCAATCAATATTTGATAGTTTTTCATAAAAAATAAAAATTTAAAATAATTTTTGTGACAAATATCATTTTAGATCGTCTTATAAATGGGAGGATAAAATTGTGCACGATATTGAAACAATATATAAAGAATACTTTCAAACAGTATATAAGTACTTAATATGCTTAACTCATAATGAAGATATTGCAGAAGAATTAACACAAGAGACATTTTATAAAGCAATACAAAAAATTAATACATTTAAAAATAACTGTAAAATATCTATATGGCTATGCCAAATCGCTAAGAATCTATGGTACGATGAATTAAAAAAGAATAAGAAAATAAAGGATATTAGTGAAGATGAATACTTTTCAATACAAATCATGACAGACTTTGAGGATAAAATAATTTCAGAAGAAAATAGAAAAATTTTATACCAAAGAATTCGTAATCTTAATGAACAAACGAGAAAAGTTATTTATTTAAGGATAATTGGCGATTTGAGTTTTAAAGAAATAGGTTCTATTTTAGGAAAAACAGAAAATTGGGCAAGAACAACTTTTTACAGGGGAAAAGAAAAATTAAGGGAGGAAAAAGATGATGATAAATAACAATGATTGCAAAATTGTTCATGATTTATTACCAAATTATATTGATGGATTGACGAGTAAAGAAACATCTGATTACATAAAAGACCATTTAAATAGTTGTAAAAACTGTAATAAAAATTATAGTAAAATGAATATGAAATTAGAAAGTAATTTAGAAAAATCAACAGAAAAAGAAATTAATTTTTTTAAAAAATATAAAAAAAGATTGTTTCTATTGAAATTAATAGTAAGTGCAGTATTTTTGATATTTATAATATTTACAGCAAGAAAAATGATAATTATTTCATCTTTATCTAATAAAGCAGAGAAATTAAAAGATTCAAATAATTATCATTCAGTAGAATATCATTATAATTATGGAACATATAAAAAAGTTGAGGTATTTAAACTTGATGATAAATATAAAATTATAATGAGTACCATGAGTGATGAAAATTATGAAAATTTTACAATATTTATGAAAGAAAAGCTTTCTGAAGAAAATGGAATCAACAGATATCTAGCAAATATGTATGTAATAAGAGGACAGGAAAAAACAGCATATTTAAATGAGAATATGGGAAATCTTATGAATCTTCAAAATGTATTATATACAGAAAATTTATGGAATTTATTTATTAATTCTATACAAACTTCTATAACAACTACTACCTTAAATGGTAAAGATTGTTATTTTATCGCTAACTTTAATGGATATAATAATTTTTATCCTTCTGGTGTATATATTGATAAAGAAACGGGAATGCCAGTTAACGCCGTATCCTATGAATATGAACTTGAAGATGGAACAAAAATGTATGGGTACCCAAAAGATTTTATATATGAATTTAACACGGTAGATGATGATGATTTTATTGAACCTTCAATAGAAGATTATCAGATAAATAATTAGAAAAGAAGAGCAAGTAGTTTTATACTTGCTCTTCTTTTCTCTTTCATGATTACATATTTGATTATTTTATGTAAATATGGTATAATAATATTGTAGCTGGTAATAAATATTACCAAAACATCATAATAAAAAATATAGAAGGAGGAAAAAAATTATGATGAAAATTGAAGAAATGGTGCGGGAAGGCATGCAGATTCTGATCCACAAGGATGGTGTGGGAAAAGTTCGAGAGAACTGCCTCTATGCCAAATCTGTGGATGACGTACCAGAGTTCTTGCTGGAGGATGGAGCTGTCGAGGCTAACGCTGATGGTTCCATTACACTCTATGCAATAGAGTGTCCAGCAACTAGGGAATTTCCAGTATACATCTGCTGGGAGCAGGTGTCTGATGAAAATCGCCACAAGGTGCCAGGGAAATTCGGTGCCTGGTCGAAAGACAACGGCGATGATACCCTAAAGGTAGTAGATGGTAAGTGTTACAACTTGCCAGCTACGGTTAAGGCTTCTCTCATCACTGAGGAAGTTCCTGAATGGGTTCAGAAAGCTGGATTCCCAGTTTACCGAAATGGTGACACATATGAGCTGACCCGTACAGACTGGGGCGGTGAAGTACGTACCGGCCGCATCGGGAAAGCTCTGTGGGTGCAGTACGGAGAGGCCGACGTCAACATCCTGGATTTAGCCGAAAAATCAGCAACAGAGTACATTGTTACTCTTGACGGCAAAGATGTCGGCGTTTTGACAGAGGTGTTGGCTGACCTTATGTAACCCGTTAACCTAACCTAAACGAAGTTCCATTAGCTGAGTTTAGGTGAGCACTTCTCCCCATAGGAGAAGTGCTTCATTCATTTTTATTTGATAATGATTTTAATAATATAAATTTTATAAGTTAAAGAGATATGAATGTAATCAATCATATCTCTTTAATCGATGATAAGAGTTTTTTATTGAAAATAGGAATCGTTCAAGAGTATTTTAAGTTTAACAAATTCCCAAATTTTATTTAAGTAAATTATATATAGAATCAAATTAGAAAAAATAAAACAATATTGTTCGTTAAGAATTCACCAAAAAATAACATAAATTACTTGTAAAAAACCATATATTGGTGTAAAATACTCATGTATTGCAAATAGCTAGGAGGAAGAGAAAAACATGAGATTTGTAACAGATGAAAAATCAAAAGAAGAATATAAAAAATTTCTAGAAGGACATGAAAGATGTAACTTTCAACAATCATTAGAATGGGCAGAAGTAAAAAAGCCAAATTGGAAGCCAGAAGTAATATTAGCTGAAGATGAAAACAAAAATATTATTGGTTCTTTATGTGTATGGATAAGAAAAATGCCTATATTTGGAAATATGATGTATTCATCAAGAGGACCAGTTTGTGATATACATGATGAAAATGTTATGAAACAATTAACAGATGGAGCAAAAGAATTAGCAAAAAAATATAATGCATTTGTATTAAGAACTGAACCAGATATCGTAAGTGATGATCAAGAATTTAGAAAAGTAGTTACAGATTTAGGATATAAAATTAAAGATGATGCGAAAGATTTTAAAGATGAAATACAACCAAGATATGTATTTCGTTTAGATATAAAAGGTAAAACAGAAGAAGAAATTATGGCTGGATTTCATCAAAAATGGAGATACAATATTCGATTAGCAGGAAGAAAAGGTGTAACTGTAAAAGATGGAACAAAAGAGGATTTAAAGGATTTCCACAGAATTATGGTGGAAACTGGGGAAAGAGATGGTTTCATCATTAGACCATTGGAATATTTTGAAAAAATGTATGATTGTTTAGGCCCAAAACATATGAAAGTTTTAATGGCATATTATGAAGGAGAACCAATATCAGGAGTTATCCCAATTTTCTATGGTAATAAAACATGGTATTTATATGGTGCAAGTAGTAACAAACATAGAAATTTAATGCCAAATTATTTATTACAATGGGAAATGATAAAAATGGCAATTGCAAGACATGATGATGTTTATGATTTTAGGGGTGTATCAGGTGTTGTAGATGAAAGCCACCCACAATATGGATTATATAGATTTAAAAAAGGATTTGGTGCTACTTTTACAGAATTTATAGGAGAAGTATATTATCCTTTTAAACCATTAAAATACAAATTATATAAATTTTCAGAAAAAGCTTTTAGAACATTAAGACAATTAAAAAGAAAAAGCTTAAATCAAAAGTGAACATTGGGGACAGGCCAAATCGTTCAATTTTTGAACGATTTGGCACGTCCCTAACGTTCAAGGAAAGGATAAAAATGAAAGCTTTAGTTATAGAAAAAAAAGATTTAGTGCATAATATAGAACAAATAAAGAAGCATGCAGAAATAAATGGGCCAGATGATAATGGAAAAAAAGTAAAAGTTATAGCAGTTGTAAAAGGAAATGGATATGGATTAGGGATAGTAGAATTCGCTAAAATTTTAATTGATAATGGCATTTCATTTTTTGCAGTGTCTACAATAGAAGAAGCTTTACAATTGAGAGAAGCAGGTATTAAAGAAGATATTTTAATGTTATCTTCAACTGCGATTAAAGAAGATGTCAAAAAATTAGTAGATAACAATATTATTATAACCATTGGATCAAAAGAAGATATCCAAGTAGCAGAAGAAGTGGCTAAAGAAGAAAACAGAAAAATTAGAGCACATTTAAAAATTGATACTGGTTTTGGAAGATATGGTTTTATCTATTCTGATAGAGACTCTATGGCAGAGGCTTTAAAAGGAATAAAAAATATACAAATAGAGGGTACATTTTCTCATTTTTCTGTTAGCTTTTTTAATGATAAGTATACAAAATTACAATTTGATAGATTTATGGATGTGATTGAAGTATTAAAGATGAATGATATAAAAACAGGAATGTTACATATCTGTAATTCATCAGCATTTATTAAATTTCCAAATATGCATTTAAATGCTGTAAGAGTTGGTTCTGCTTTTTTAGGAAGAATTGCTTTTAGAAATAACTTAGGATTAAAAAGAATTGCATATTTGGAAGCAGAGGTTTCAGAGATAAAAGAATTACCAAAAGGATTTAATATTGGATATTCCAATACATATACAACTAATAAAAACACGAAAATAGCTTTAATACCAGTAGGATATATGGATGGAATCAATATAGAAACAGGAAGAGATATGTTTCGATGGATAGACAAGCTAAGATATATTGTGAGAGACATCAAAGATTTCTTTAAAAATCAAAATATGTATGTGAAAATTGGTGATAATAAGTGTAAAGTGTTGGGAAGAATTGGAACATATCATGTTGTTTGTGATATAACAGATAAAAATGTAAAAATAGGAGAGAAGGCAATATTTAATATCAATCCAAAATATGTAGATTCTAATATTAGAAGGGAGTACAGGTAATGGCTTCAGAAGATAAAAAAAATACAATTGAAGAGAAGAAAGAAGAATATAAAGAAGTAAAAGGAATGGGATTTTTTAAAAAAGTAAAATATTCTATTTTTAATATAGAGAAATATCCAGAAATGGCAACAGAAGGTATAGGAAACACGTTATCATATATTGCTAAATTGGTGATGATTTTAGCAGTTGTGTTGAGTGTATGGACACTATATCAAACGTATCAAATGATTAATGAAGGAACAAGCTATCTTGAAAATGAATTTCCTGATTTTTCATATAGTGATGGAACATTAACTGTGGATTCAGAAGAAGCAATTATCATTGAAAATGAACAATTTGGAAAAATCATTGTAGATACAAATACAGATTCAGAAGAAACGATTAATCAATATTTAAATCAAATTAATGAATATGGAACAGGTGCGTTGGTCCTAAAAAATAGAGCGGTTTTAAAAAATATTACTATGATTGGAGAAGTATCTTATAATTATCAAGAATCTTTCAATAGCATTAATTTGATAGAATTTAGTAAGCAAGATGTTGTAAATTATGTGCAAAATGGAGAAATCAACAGCTTATATTTTAGTGTATTTATTAGCTTATTTATCTATAGTTTTGCTATGTATTTTATTAATACTTTATGGTATGCAATTATTATTGGTATTGTTGGGTACTTTACAATGTGGATGTTGAAAATGAAAATGAGATTTGTAGCTGTATTTAATATGGCCGTTTATGCATTAACACTTTCAACAATTTTAAATATTCTTTATTTAATTATAAATATGTTATTTAACTTTACAATTGAATATTTTAGCATTATGTATATAACAGTAGCGACAATTTATTTGTTAGCAGCTATATTTATTTTAAAAACAGACTTAATAAAAAAACAAGAAGAAGTAATGAAAATAGTAGAAGCACAGCAAAGTGTAAAAAAAGAATTAGAAGAACAAGAAAAAGAAGATAAAAAAGAGAAAGAAGAAAGAAAAAAAGAGGATAAAAAAGAAGAAAAAAAGGATGAAGAAACCAAAAAAGAAGAAAATAAAGGTAATGTAAAAAATGATGAACCAGAAGGTTCTAAGGCATAAAATGAAAAGGGATTTTCGAAAGGAATGAGGAAAAATATGGATAAAGATAAGAATAAAAATAACGAAAAAGAAAAAAGCAAAAAATTACTTTTATCACTAATTGGATTAATTATCTTACTTGTCATAGCTATTGCAGGAATCATTATCTATAATCAAAATAATAAAGAAGAAGATGAAAATACATTAGCATATACAGATTTAATTAAAGAGATTTCTTATGGAAATGTTGAAAAAGTAGAGCTAACAACAGGAAGTAGAACTGCCAAAATAACCATTAGAAATGAAGAGGAAGAAAAAACGGCAATTATTCCCGATGTAGAAGCATTTATTACATTAATTCAAACAAAAGTTGCAGAAGGTAATGAGATAGAATTAATTCAAAAACCACAAAGCTTTTTTGCACAATTGCCAACTACGTTATTTTCAATCCTTCCAACAATTATTATGGTAGCTTTATTTATCATGATATTTAAGATGCAAGGAATGGGAGAAAAAGGAAAAGTATATGATGAAACAGAAAGAAAAACAAAAGTAAGATTTGATGATGTTGCAGGATTGGAAGAGGAAAAGGGAGAATTAATTGAAATTGTAGATTTCTTAAAAAGACCAGAAAAATATACAAAAATGGGAGCAAGAGTTCCTAAAGGTGTTCTTTTATATGGTAAACCAGGAACAGGAAAAACATTAATTGCAAAAGCGATTGCTGGTGAAGCAGATGTACCATTTATTTCTATGAGCGGATCAGAGTTTATAGAGATGTTTGCTGGTCTAGGTGCTTCTCGTGTTAGAAAATTATTTGAAAGAGCTAGAAAATTAGCACCATGTATTGTGTTTATAGATGAAATTGATGCCATTGGTTCAAGAAGGACATCAAACAGTGGAGCAGAAACAGAAAATAATCAAACATTAAATCAATTATTAGTAGAAATGGATGGATTTGGTTCAGAAGAAACAATTATTGTTTTAGCCGCAACCAATAGACCTGAAATGCTAGATAAAGCTTTATTAAGACCAGGAAGATTTGATAGACAAATTACAATACCAAATCCAGATTTAAAAGGAAGATTAGAGATTTTAAAAATTCATAGTAAAGATAAAAAATTATCAGATGATGTAAATCTAGAAAGTATTGCAGAAGACACAGCAGGATTTACAGGTGCAGAGCTTGAAAATATATTAAATGAAGCAGCAATTGTAGCTACAAAGAATAAACATGAAGAAATCGAGAATGATGATATTGAAGAGGCTGTAAAAAAAGTAACAGTTGGACTAGAAAAGAAAGAAAGAGTGATATCAGATAAAGACAAGCGTTTAACTGCTTATCATGAAGCTGGACATGCTGTTGTTAGTAGATATTTGCCAACACAAACAAATGTAAAAGAGGTATCTATTATTCCTAGAGGTGTTGCTGGTGGATATACAATGTATAAATCAAATGAAGATAAATACTATATTTCAAAAACAGAAATGCAAGAAAAATTAATTGCTCTTTTAGGTGGTAGAGCAGCTGAAAGATTAGTATTAGATGATATTTCCACTGGAGCAAGTAATGATATTGAAGTGGCAACACAAATCGCAAGAGATATGGTAACGAAATATGGTATGAGTGATAAATTAGGACCAATTGATTTCCAAGGTAAAGAACCTTATGAAATGCAAATGTTTGGAGAAAATATTGGAGATAAAATTGGAGAAGAAGTAAAAACATTAATTGATACAGCATATAATGATGCCATTACTTTGTTAAAAGAGCATAGAGATAAACTAGATAAAATTGCTGAAACTTTATTACAAAAAGAAAAGATTAATGAACAAGAATTTAATCAAATCTTTGAAGAAACAAATAATGATTAAAGAATACAAAATTCGTTTTTATTTAAGTTCTCAAAGAGACATAAATATTTTTCTAGATAGAAATGGAGACACCCCTCTTGGCAGAATGCCTTGAGGGGTGTAGGAGTTTAGACGATATACTCACGTACGAAGTGTTTCACGAATGCAGAGGCATTCTCACGTTTTTTGAAATCAAAATTATTCTCGAAGACTGTACCACCATATAGTCTTACATACATGGTGACATCCTTCCACTTTTCTGTAAAATCCTCTGTTTTCATAAAAGCATATATAGTTTCCGTCTGAATGCTAATAGTAATCCACTCCATAAAGTTTTCCTCCTTTGATGCATATGAATTTTTTATGTTTTCTGAGCGATATTTTAACATAAAGATTTATAGGAAGCAATGATTACCAACCGGTCGATTAATAAAATATATAGTTAAATAGTAACATTAAAGATATTGTCAAATTTATTTTCCTAATTCACAGATAGCTTTTGCATATACTTTACACGCAAAGAGTAAATTATCAATAGAAATAAATTCATCTGTTTGATGGCACATATCTTTTTGACCAGGAAGATTAGCTCCAAAAGAGACACAATTATCAAAAGCCCTAGCATATGTGGCACCACCAATTGCAATTGGCTCTAAATAAGTATTGGCTTCTTCATTATAAATATCACAAAGTGTTTTAACCAAATAATTATCTTTTGGAATATATAGTGCAGGTTTAGAACCTACTTTTTTATATGTGATATTTTTATAATCAGATAAACAATCTAAAAATCTTTTTTCTATATCTTCAATTGAAGTATGAATAGGAATTCTTAAATTTAATCCTATTTTTAGAATGTTATTTTCAAGACTTATTTTTCCAACATTTAAAGTTGATGTACCAGATTCATCTTTATAATTCATACCTAAGCTTTTGCCATCATATTCTGTATCAATATATTTTGTAAAGAAATCAAATAATTCTATAGAACAATGATAGGTTTTAAATATTTTATCTAAAACAATAACTAATCGAGAAATGGCATTCACACCTAAATCAGGGTGAGCAGCATGAGCACCAACACCGTGTGAAGTTAATTTTATTTCTTCTTCATTTAGTTTATAAATATCCATTTCAAAATCATATTTTTCCAATATTTTTCTAATATTTTTAATAAAATCTTCCATTATGATGGTAGAATCAATTTTTAAGATAGTACTACAAATTTTAGGAACAACATTAATGGCGTTATGGTTGCAGTCAATTTCTTGTATGATAATTGGTGAATTTTGAGTAGAATAATCCATTGAAAAATATGGTGTTAAAATAGATTTTTCAGCATAAATACAAGGAAAATCAGCATCTGGGCTAAATCCAATTGTAGGAGATTCTTCATGTGCTTTATAATAATTGATACATTTCCAATCATTTTCTTCATTTAATCCTAAAATTAATCTAACTCGTTTATTTACGTTGCAATTATCTAAAACATATTTCATGGCATACAAAGAAGCAATGACTGGTCCTTTATCATCAATAGCACCTCTACCATAAATTTTATTATCAAATATAGTTGCAGAAAAAGGTGGATAAGTCCAATTATCACCACTAGGTACAACATCTAAATGACCAATAATGCCTAGCATTTCTTCTCCTTCTCCAAATTCGATATATCCACAATATCCATCTATATTTTTTGTTCTAAAACCTAATTTGTTTCCTAAATCTAATATATATTCTAATGCTTTATTAGCATTTTCTCCAAAAGGCATTAAAGGATTTTTAGACTCTGCATATACACTTGGAATTTGAATTAATTTTTGAAGATTTTGTATCATTTTTTCTTTTTTATTTTTTATATAATCATCTAACATAAGAAACTCCTTTCGTGTTTAATAGAAGAACTGTTCTTTCTATTAACAAAATACAATTTAAATATCTTATTAATACTTATTATTTACCATTGTTTTTCAGAACTGTCAATGAAGAAAAGAAAAAAATAAATTTTGTAGTAAAAAATACATATATATGATATGATACAAAATGTATAAGGAGGTAGAGGGATATGAATGAAGATAAATTTAACCATCTGGCTGATATTTATGAAAAATATAGGCCATCTTATCCAGAAAACTATATAAAAGATGTTATTACTAAATGTCATTTAGATTCAGAAAGTTTAGTAGCAGATATAGGAGCGGGAACAGGAATTTTAACTAGACAATTATTACATAATCATTTAAAGGTAGTAGGTGTAGAACCAAATTCCGATATGAGAAAAATACTAAGAAAACTAGAGACAAATGAAAATTTTAGAGCAATTGATGGAACAGCAGAACATACTAATTTAGAAAATAATAGTGTAGACTTGATTGTAGTAGCACAAGCTTTTCACTGGTTTGATAAAGAAAAATTTAAAAAAGAATGTAAACGAATCTTAAAACCTAATGGTAGTGTGTGGATTTTATGGAATCAATTAGATGAAAACAAAGAAATTGTAAAAGAACAAAAGAAAATAGATGATCAATATACGAATCGATTTCAAGAAGTAAATGGTATATTAAGTGCTGCTAAAAAAGAGGAAAAATTACAAGGCTTCTTTAAAGACAATCAATATGAAACAAAGATTGTAGATAATCCATTAGAAAATGATAAGGAAAGGTTTATTGGTTCTAATCTTTCAAAATCATATTCTTTGAAAAAAGAAGATGAAAATTATGACAATTATATAAAAGCATTTGGAGAAGTTTTTGATAAATATTGTGAAAATGGAAAAGTTATGATTCCGAATAAAACATATGGATATTTAGGAAAAATAAATTAGAAATCAAAAGATAATTATGTAAAAAGCTAGAAAAATCATTCATATCATGATATAGTATAAAAAGATAAAAAAGAGAGAGGTGTGTGTAATGAAAATAGGTGATGTAAAAGAATTAGAAAAAATGGCAAAAGAAGTAAGAAGAGGAATTTTGGAAGAAGTATATAATGCACAATCTGGACATCCAGGCGGTTCATTATCAGTAGCAGATATTTTAACAGTATTATATTTCAACGAATTAAATATTGATGAAAAAAATCCAAAATGGGAAGACAGAGATAGAATGGTGTTATCAAAAGGACATTGTTCACCAGCTTTGTATAGTTGTTTAGCTAATAGAGGATTTTTCCCAATAGAAGATTTAAAAACTTTCAGAAAATTGGATAGCTATTTACAAGGACATCCTGATATGAATAAAATACCAGGTGTTGATATGACAACAGGTTCATTAGGACAAGGATTGTCAGCTGCTGTAGGAATGGCAATTACAGGAAAGATGGATAACAAAGATTATAGAGTATATTGTGTATTAGGAGACGGAGAAATCGAAGAAGGACAGATTTGGGAAGCTGCTATGTCAGCTAAAAAATATGCATTAGATAATCTTTGTGTCATTGTAGATAATAATAATTTACAAATTGATGGAACAGTTGAAGAGGTTATGAGTCCATATCCAATTGATGAGAAATTTAGAAGTTTTGGATTTGAGATTATTAAAATTGATGGACATAATATGCAAGAAATTTTAGATGCTTTTGAAGTGGCAAAAAATGTGAAAGGAAAACCAGTTTGTATTATTGCAAAAACGATAAAAGGAAAAGGTGTATCATATATGGAAAATCAAGTTGGATGGCATGGAAAAGCACCTAATGAGGAACAATATAATATGGCAATGGACGAGTTAGTTTAAAAAATAATCAGCATCTTGCGTCGTTAAACTTCATTTGAAATTTAAATCTAAAGCTTACTAAGGCTGTAACAAGCAAAGCTTTAACAGCCTTAGCATTAACGTACAAGAGTACGCCTCATAAATTTCAAATTCGTTTGCCTAGCAATATACTAATTCTTTTTTAAACTAAGAATAAAGTAAAAAAGAATAGGAGAGATAAATGGAATTAGTAGGAGAAGTTGGAGACATTATTTATTACAATGAAACAAATAGTTATATGATAGCAGAATTTGATACAGAAGAGGAACAGACTACAATTGTAGGATATTTACCTTTTGTGGCAAGTGCAGATAATTTAAAGGTTATTGGAAATTTTGTGGAACATAAAAAATATGGAAGACAATTTAAAGTAGAAACTTTTGAGAAATTAATGCCACAAACAGTAGGCGCATTAGAAAAATATTTAGCAAATGGAAATATAAAAGGTGTAGGAGAAGCTTTAGCAAAAAGAATTGTTAGTAGATTTGGAGAAGATACGATACAAATAATCAAAACAGAACCACAACGTCTGGCAGAAGTGAAAGGTATTTCAAAAGCAAAAGCGATAGAGATTGCAGAAAGTTTTTTGGAAAATTGGGAGGTTTGGCAAATTGTTGGATTCTTAGAAAGATTTGGAATTGGTGCAGAATTTGCTAAAAAGGTATATGAATTACTAGGTGTGAATGCTATTGAACAAATCGAACAAGATCCATATATTTTAATTGATATAGCAAGAGGAGTGGATTTTAAGCAAATTGACAAAATGGCATTAGATTTAGGTATTCGTTATGACAATGATAAAAGAATTAGAAGTGGAATCAAATATGCTTTAATTCGAGCAACATATAATGGACATGCATGTGTTATAAAAGAAAATTTAATTGAATTTGTTATTTCTTTGTTGGATGTGATGTCTGAAAATATAGAAGATGGTTTAATAGAATTAAGAGCAAATGATGAAATTGTTATAGAAGAAAGAAATGATGGCACAGGAACATGGATTTATTTATCAAATTTTTATTACACAGAACAAGAAATTGCACTTCGAATCAAACGATTGCAAGAAGCTTCTAATGTGAAAAAAATAAAAAATATACAAGCCATTTTAAAAAAGACTGAATTACTTTCTAATATAGAACTATCTGAAAAACAAAAAGAAGCAATTGAATTAGTTAATGAAAATAATGTAACCATTATTACTGGTGGACCTGGAACAGGAAAAACAACGATTATCAAAAGTATCATTGATATTTATGAACAAAAAGGAAATAAAGTAGTATTATGTGCTCCAACAGGAAGAGCAGCTAAAAAGATGACAGAAACAACAGGTAAAGAGGCATCAACTTTACATAGATTATTAGAAATTGGAAAAATAGATGAAAATAACTTTTACCAAACCAGTACAGAATATGAAGGAGCACCAATTGATGCAGATTTGATTATTGTAGATGAGTTATCAATGGTTGATATGTTTGTGATGAGTTATTTATTAAAATGTATTTATAAAGGAACAAAGTTAATCTTAGTAGGAGACTGTGATCAATTATCTTCAGTAGGGCCAGGAAGTGTATTAAAAGATTTAATTGCATCAGAACATGTTCAAACTATTCACTTAGATAAAATTTTTAGACAGGCTGCAAAATCAAAAATTATTTTAAATGCCCATAGAGTAAATAATGGAGAACCATTTATAACGAAAGCAGATGAAGATTATACAGAAGAAACCATGGAAGATTTTTTCTATATTAATGAATCTTCACAAGAAAAAATATTAGAACAAGTATTATCTTTATGCACAGGAAGATTAAAAAATTATGGAGATTATGATTTTTTCCAAAGTATACAAGTCTTAACTCCAACCAAAAAAGGAATGTTAGGAACAAGAGAATTGAATAAGGCATTACAGGAAAGATTAAATCCTAATGTATATGAATTACCAGAAAAATCTAATATGGGAGCTATCTATCGAACAGGAGATAGAATTATGCAAGTAAAAAATAATTATGATATGGACTGGGAAAAAGAGACAAATGCAGGAAATGTAGAAGTAGGAAAAGGTGTGTTCAATGGAGAAATCGGAACAATAAAAGAAGTTAGTGAAAAGAATAAGATTATCGAAATTCAATTTGATGATGAAAAAACAGCTTATTATGATTATACAGAACTAGAACAAATAGAACATAGTTATGCCATTACCATACATAAAGCGCAACGGAAGTGAATTTGATGTAGTTATTATGGTCGTTCCACCTTCAGCACCAGTTTTACTAACTAGAAATCTATTATATACAGGAATTACAAGAGCAAAAAAATTATTAATTGTTATCGGAAGCGAGAAAATAGTAAAATTTATGATACAAAATGTGGATAGTAAGAAAAGAAATACAGGATTAGAATACAAGTTAAAAAATTTGTAACATCATTGATTGAATTGAGCTTGTTTAATAAATAATTAACACATTTCGAATCACATTTGAATTTACTAAGTGAAAACAAAATAAAAGAAGAGGTGATTAAAAAATTCATTAATATGATAGATATGTTATTTCCACAAGTTTGCGGAATTTGTGGAAGGATAAATAAAGATGGACTTTGTAATAAATGTAAAATAAAACTAGAAGGATTAGTAGAAAACAGTATAATTGATACAGATTTAGAAAGTAAATATTTTAATGAATTAATTTATATTTTTAAATATGAAGGATTTATCAGAAATTTAATTTTAGATTACAAATTTCATGAAAAGCCATATATGTATATTAGCATAGTGGCTTTTATTTTAAAAAATAAAAAAATTTTTGAAAAATTACAAAATTATGATGAAATCATTCCAGTTCCAATTAGTAAGAAAAGAATGAAAGAACGAGGATATAATCAAAGTTTATTAATAGCAAAAAAAATAAGTAAAGATGTAAAAATTCCATTACAAGCCAATTGTTTAGTTAAAACCAAAAATATTATAGAACAAAGTAAATTAAATAAAGAGCAACGAAAACAGAATATACAAAATGTATATGAATTAGAAAATAGAGAAATACTAAACAATAAACAAATTTTATTAATTGACGATATCTATACAACTGGAAGTACAGTAAATGAATGTGCAAAAATATTACAACAAGGAGAGCCAAAAAAAGTAGATGTATTGGTATTAGCCAAAGACTAAAAGGGATGGAATGATAATGGATGATTTAGTGGAAAGCATTTTAGATTATATAAGGTCAGATTATACAGATTATGCTATTATGATAAATGGTGAGTGGGGATCGCGGAAAAACCCATTTTTGGAATCATAAAATTAGAAAAAAAATAGAATCTATACAATTAGATGGAAGAAGATATACTACCATTTATATGTCTTTATATGGAATTTCTAATTTAGAAGACATTAGTAAAAAAATCTTTATTGAAACCACTCAATTAATGGACAAGAATTTGAGAAGATATATGGAGGCTAATGAACAAACGACCATACCAGAATATGCAAAAACAGGAATTGACATGGCAAACTTTTTTGGGGTAACGCAAAGTGGAAACAAGGTAGATTATGCAGAATTTTTTTCAACAGATGATAAAGTGCTTTGCTTTGATGATTTAGAAAGAGCAAATGTAGATGTTATTGATATTCTAGGATATATCAACAATTTTGTTGAACATGACCATATAAAAACGATTATTATTTGCAATGAGAAGGAACTGTCAACTAAATTAAAAAGCTCTAATCTCGAAATGAAAACTTTTATAGCAACCTATTTGTTAGATAAACAAAATGAATTAAATGATGTAGATAAACCCATTGTTGAAAAAATACAAAAAAAGATTGAAAATGTATTTGATAAAGCAAATGACTATGAAAGAATTAAAGAGAAATTAATTGGTGAAACATTTGAATATGCACCAAAATTTGATTATATTATAAATGGAATATTAATGAGATATGAGTCTAATACAGATTTAATTCATTTCTTAAGAGAAAATACTGGATTCATTATTTCAACTTTTAAAAGAAGTGGTACTAGAAATTTAAGAATTTTAAAACATGCTCTAAATGACTTTAAAAAGATATATGAAATGGTAAAAAAATCATATCCTAATACTAGTAATAAAGTTATGCAAACTATGCTGATTTTTACAATTGCTATATCTTTTGAAATTAAAGCCGGAAAAGTAACCAAGGATAAATTTATGAACATTAAGGACAATGAAGAATATAAATCGATACTAGTATCTTCTAGAATATTGGTAGATAATAGACAATTTTATATAAAAGAATTTGATAGTAATTATTATTATAACTTTAAATCTGAATATAGATTTTTTAAATTTATAGAATATTATGTAAGAACTAGAATTTTTGATATGAAAATATTTAAAGAGAATATGGAAACAATCAGAAATACGATAGATATAGAAAATTTACCAGCATACAAACGATTACTCATAGAAGAATACTGGAAAATATCAGATGACGAATTTGATAAAGTTGTATCAGATATTTTAGAAGATGTAAAACAAGGAAATCTAAGATTAATTGATAATGTAAAAATATATGCATATTTTAGTTATTTCTCTAAGAAAAATTTAATCGATTATGATTTGAAAACAATAAAAAATGTATTTTTTAATGGTATGAATTTAGCATCATTAAAATCAGAATATTGTGCTAATGTAGATGAAGAATTGGGAAAAATAGCAATTAATGAAGTGGCCGAAGATATGGATGATATTTTAAAACATTTTAATAACCTAAATGAACAGTTGCATGATAAAATGCTTAAAGAAAAAGCAGAAGAAATTTTTGAGTGTATTCCCATGAAGATGGAAATGTTTTATGAAAAATTTGATAAGGAGTGTATGAATATTCCAATATTCAAATATTATGACCCATATCAAATGTTCCAGAGAATTTCTTGTGCAAGTAATGAGGATATTGTATTAATCAAGGAAAAATTGGTTAATAGAGCAGATAAATATGCTAAACAAATTGAACAAGAAATTAAAAATATTAAACAATTAAAGCAAATAATTGATGATTATTTAAGTGAAAAAGATCCATCAATCAAAATCGTTATGCTAAAAGAATTTTCAAAAGATTTGGGATATATTATTGATAAATATAAACCGACACTGTTTCCTAGAAAAGAAGAAAAAGTAGGAGAATAAATGAAAAGGATTAGTTTCAAAAGAACTAATCTTTTTTTGACAAAAAATGAATAAAAAAGAAACAATAAGAAATAATAAAAGTATAACAAATTTATAAAACAAAAGGGAGGAAAATTATGAAAGCAACAGGTGTCGTAAGAAGAATAGATGATTTAGGTAGAATTGTTATACCAAAAGAAATTAGAAAAGTATTAAGGATAAAAGAAGGAGATCCATTAGAGGTATTTACAGATAGAGAAGGTCAAGTTATATTAAAAAAGTATTCACCAATTGGGGAACTATCTGAATTTGCAGCAGGATATGCAGAAACTTTATCAAAAACAACAGGACATATTGCATGCATTACAGATAAAGATACAGTTATTGCTGTATCAGGAGGTTCTAAAAAAGAATTTCTAGAACAAGATGTAAGTTCAGAATTAGAACAATTAATGGAAGATAAAGAAGTGTATACAAGTAAAGAAAATAGTGATGTAGCAATGCCGATTACAAAAAATGATAATAATGAAAGAAAGTACAATGCACAAGTGGTATATCCAATTATTTCAAATGGAGATACGATAGGAACAGTCATATTAATGTCTAAAGAAGCTAATCAAAAAATGGATGAAGTAGAAAAGAAAGTGGCTCAATCAGCAGCTACATTTTTAGGAACACAAATGGAAATATAAAAAAGTCAAATTTTATAAAATTTGACTTTTTTAATATTTTATAGTAAAATATATCAAGTTGTTAGCTATAGAGCTAAAGGATGAGATTTTATTAAATAAATACTTTGTTAAAAGTGAAATAGAAAATGAGATAATAAAAAGCAAAACTATTAAAAATGAGATTTTAAAAACAAATTTATGAAAATAAAAAAGAGAATATATATTTAAGAGAAAAATATATATTAAACGGTGTGCACAAAAGAGAAAAATATAAAGATATGAGATAATTTTAATTCCTATATTTTATATAGGAATCATATTATTGTATGGAATTTATCTATTAAGATTTTTAATTTTATATCAATAAATTTGTTCGAAAAAATCCCCAATATTAAATAGAAACAAAATGTATAAGTTTAGTAAAATTGAGAAAATATAAGTAAAGAGATAAGGAAAGGAGTTTTTATGACAGAAGAGAATTTTAAAAATAAAGAGAAAATTGAAAAAAAAGAAAATGTAAGAAAAGAAGGAGGAAGAACAAGAAGACCATATAATAGAAAGAAAAAAGAATTTAACAATGAAGAAAAAGAAATGAGAGTATCACAAGAAAAAAATATGGTTGAAGTAAAAAAGGAAGAAAACAGAGAAGTAAAAACTATTAGAGCCAAAAAGAAAAGAAAGAAAGAAACAGATGCAATTTTTAAAAAATCAAATTTAAAAATTATCCCATTAGGTGGATTACATGAGATTGGTAAAAATATTACAGTTTTTGAATATGAGAATGAAATGATTGTAGTAGACTGTGGATTATCATTTCCAGATGATGATATGTTGGGAATTGATTTAGTAATACCAGATGTATCATATTTAGAGAAAAATGTGGACAAAATAAAAGGATTAGTCATTACACATGGACATGAGGATCATATAGGTGCGGTTCCATATTTATTAAAAAAGATAAATATTCCCATTTATGCTACAAAATTGACAGCAGGATTAATTAGAAATAAATTAGAAGAACATAAAATACTTAGAAGTACAGAAATGCATGAAGTCATACAAGGACAAACTATTTCTTTAGGAAAGAATTTCAAAATTGAATTTATTAGAAGTTCACACAGTATTCCAGATTCAGTAATGTTAGCAATTACAACACCAGCAGGAACAGTTTTACACACAGGTGACTTTAAGGTAGATTATACACCAATTGATGGAAAGATTATGGATTTTGGAAGAATTGCTGAATTAGGAAACCAAGGAATTCTAGCTTTAATGTCTGATAGTACAAATGCAGAAAGAAAAGGATTTACTATGTCAGAAAGTTCTGTTGGAGAGGTATTTGATAAATTATTCTTGCATTGTACAAAAAGAATCGTAGTTGCTACATTTGCGTCAAATGTGCACAGAGTACAACAGATTGTAAATTCAGCAGTGAAATACAATAGAAAAATTGCTGTATGTGGTAGAAGTATGATAAATATGATTGAAACTGCAAGAGAATTGGGATATATTGAATGTCCAGAAAACATATTTATTGATATTGACATGATAAATAATTATCCAGACGAAAATCTAGTAATTATTACAACTGGAAGTCAGGGAGAACCAATGTCAGCATTAACAAGAATGGCAGCAGGAGATCATAGAAAAGTAAAAATTACGCCAAATGATTTGGTAATCATATCTGCAACACCAATTCCAGGAAATGAAAAATTTGTATCAAAAGTGATTGATGATTTAATGCAAATAGGTGCAGAAGTCGTATATAGTTCATTAGAAGCTATTCATGTTTCAGGACATGCTTGTCAAGAAGAGCAAAAATTAATGATAGCATTGGCAAAACCAAAATATTTTATTCCCGTACATGGAGAATATAGACAATTAATTGCTCATAGCGAAACAGCACAAAGTATGGGAATTGATAAAGACCATATTATTATGATGGCAAATGGTAGAGTACTAGAAATTAATGAAGATAAAGCAGAATTTACGACAACAGTACCTTGTGGAAGAATTCTTGTGGATGGACTTGGTGTTGGGGATGTCGGAAGCATTGTTTTAAGAGACAGACAACACTTATCACAAGATGGATTAATCATTATTGTTTTAACAATGGATTCTGCAACAGGAGAAGTTGTAGCAGGACCAGATGTTATTTCAAGAGGATTTGTATATGTAAGGGAATCTGAAAACTTAATGGATGATGTGAAATCAGTTGTAAGACATGAAATTAAAAAATGTGAAGAAAGAGGTATTAGAGATTGGGGAACTATAAAATCAGCAACTAGAGAAAATTTAAGAGATTATATTTTTATGAAAACAAAAAGAAACCCAATGATTATACCAATTATTATGGAAATATAGAAAAAGAAAAATACTAAGTTTAAGGGCTTAGTATTTTTCTTTTTATAATAAAAATAAATTATTTTTAGGTTATATATCTAATTCTTCAGATTCAGAAGAATGTTCTGTTTCATTAGTTTGCTCTTGGTGTGCTTTTTCCATATTAATATCAATAACTTGACTAATAATTTGTTGTGTTGTTACTTCATTTTTTTCATTAGCTTCTTTTAGACTATCAAGCATAGAAGAATTAGAATCATTAAGATAATATTTTATGCAAACATCTTCATAATCATCAACTAAATCATTTCCACTAGAAGATCTGTTATTTTCTAAAAAATGAGATTGTCCATCATCTGAAAGATATCCCCATGAAATATCGTAATCATTTGCATTAAGTAAATTAATAGATAAACGAGTGTCAACAGCATCTAAATCTTCGGTGTTTGTATTCTTATTATTGTATGCTGATGCATAAGAAGATTTTATTAAACTTAACATATCATCATAAGATAATTCACTGACAAGATCAGAATTCATTTCTATTAAATCAGCTTTAACAGTATAAACATAAGATAATGCATCTCTAGCGTCTGCATAATCTGGAAATGAATTGTAAAGCTCTGCGCTTTCTGAATCTAGATTTAGTTCATAATTATATTTTTCTAAAGTTCTGAAATAGTTTACCTTATCTTCTTCAGAAAGTTTAAAAGTACCGTCTAGTTTTCCGCTAACAGTATTAGGAATAATGGAAGTTGAAGGGATTTCTCCATTATAATTTTGAGAAGTTTTTGCAAATGTATAATTAAGTAAAAAATTTGTTACCTCTAAAGCATCTTCATTAGAAAGTTCAGAGTAAGAAGGTAAAGCTTCTAATTTTTCTGCCAATTCATCTGCATCAGAAGATACATAATTAAGAGCTTTTTCAAGTTCTTCAGAATTACTATCTTGTTCTATTGTGGTTGAATGATCAGAAGATGGTTTTGAACATCCAACAAATGAAGACGCTGCTAACAAAGATAGTCCACCAACTAATAATCCTTTTTTTGCTTTATGTTGTATAGAGTTTACATTATATTTTAAATCATCTAAAAATTTATTCATGTATAACACCTTCCTTAATTTATAGTTATATACAGTATAACAATTTAATTTTTAGAATGCAATAAATTTACGACAAAAATAAAGAAAATAAAATAAAAAAATATTGAAAAAATGTTGACATCTATTGGTAATCATTGTATAATATATGAGCATGAATTGAGCGATGAAGCTGAATGTGGCTACATCCTTACGGAAAAGAAGGATGGAGGGAACTTCAGTGGAGTATGTCATGGCAAAGACCAGGCGGTAAGTTTTTAAAATTTAAGCACTTATCCCAGAATTATCATGCATATTTTGGGTTTTTTTATAGGTAATATTCAAAACACCAGAGTGCGTTTTAACTTGCCACGGTAATTTCGTAGCAAAAGCTACAAAAAATAGGAGATAACCTAAATAGAGGTCAACAGTGAATCACAAGGGGAGGGGACATTCCTTAACCCGAGTAGAAATGACCTAAAGGTAAGGTGTGTCCTCGGAAAATAAATAAAAACGAGGATATAACTTAAACAAAGGTTAATAGTGAATTACAAGGGGAGGGGACATTCCTCAACCCGAGTAGAAATGACCTAAAGGTAAGGTGTGTCCCCTGACATTAAAATAAAAAGAAGGAGGGAAAATTACAATGGCAAACACAGTAGCAACAAGTGAAAAAATAAGAATAAGACTAAAAGCTTATGACCATGTAGTTTTAGATCAGTCTGCTGAAAAAATAGTAGAAACAGCTAAAAAAACAGGAGCAAAGGTATCAGGTCCTATTCCATTACCAACACAAAAAGAAATCGTAACAATTTTACGTTCTCCACACAAATACAAAGATTCAAGAGAACAATTCGAAATGAGAACACATAAAAGAGTTATCGATATTTTATATCCAACACAAAAAACAGTTGACAGCTTAATGAAATTAGAGTTACCAGCTGGTGTAGATATAGAAATCAAGTTATAATTTTAAAAAATCAAACTACAATATTATGTAGCATCAAAACCAAGCTGAATTGGAGTTAAATTATTAATAGTTATAAGCGATAATTCAGCCAATAGTTAGGAGGAAAGAAAGAAATGAAAAAAGGAATAATCGGAAGAAAAATTGGAATGACACAAATCTTTGATGAAAAAGGAAATGTAATTCCAGTAACAGTTATAGAAGCTGGACCATGTGTTGTAGCACAAGTAAAAACAGTAGAAACAGATGGTTACAATGCGGTTCAATTAGGATTTGGAGATGTAAAAGACAAACACATCAACAAACCAGAAGCAGGACATTTTGCAAAAGCAAAATTAGCTAACAAAAAACATCTAAGAGAATTCAGACTAGATTCAATAGAAGGAATCAAAGTTGGAGACGAAGTAAAAGCAGATGTTTTTGAAGTAGGAGAAAAAATCGATGTTCAAGGAACATCAAAAGGAAAAGGATTCCAAGGTGTTATCAAAAGACATGGACAACACAGAGGACCAATGGGACATGGTTCTATGTATCATAGAAGACCAGGTTCAATGGGATCTACATCAACACCAGGTAGAGTATTTAAAGGTAAAAAACTACCAGGACATATGGGAAGAGTTACAGTTACAATACAAAACTTAGATGTTGTAAGAGTAGACATGGATAAAAATGTAATTTTAGTAAAAGGTAGTGTTCCAGGAGCAAAAGGAGCTATCTTAAAAGTAAAATCAGCTGTAAAGGCTACTAAATAGAAGGAAGGAGGAAGAACAAAATGCCAAAAGTAGACGTTTTAGATATGAAAGGTAAAAAAGTAAGTGATATAGAATTAGCTGATAGTGTTTTTGGTATTGAACCAAATGAAGCTATTGTACATAGCGTTTTAGTTAACTATTTAGCTAATCAAAGACAAGGTACACAAAGTACAAAAACAAGAGCAGAAGTTTCAGGTGGTGGTAAAAAACCATGGAGACAAAAAGGAACAGGTAGAGCAAGACAAGGTTCAATCAGAGCTCCACAATGGATTAAAGGTGGTATTGCGTTAGGACCAAAACCTCGTTCATATAAATACACAGTAAATAAGAAAGAAAAAAGACTTGCTATTAAATCAGTATTAAGTTCTAAAGTTTTAGAAAAAGAATTAACAGTTGTTGATAAATTAGAAGTAAAAGAAATCAAAACAAAAACAATGGTAAAAGCATTAGCAGATATGAAAGTTGAAGGAAAAACATTAATTATTCTTCCAGAAAATAATAAAAATGTTTTGATGTCATCAAGAAATATCGAAGGTGTTAAAACAATCGTTGCTAATAACATAAACATATTTGATTTATTAAAATATACAAATCTAATTTTACCAGTAGACACTGTTAAAAAATTAGAGGAGGTGTACGCATAATGTTACCAGAAGAAATTATAATCGCACCAGTTGTTACTGAAAAAAGTAATGACCAATTACAAGAAGGTAAATACACTTTCAAAGTAAATAAAAAAGCTACAAAAGTTGAAATAGCAAAAGCTGTTGAAAAACTTTTTGAAGTAAAAGTATTAAATGTTAATACAATCAATGTTAGAGGAAAGAAAAAAAGAGTAGGATACCATGTTGGAAAAACATCTGACTGGAAAAAAGCAATTGTAACAATTGATACAAATCCATCAGATGAAACATATCTAACAAAAGGTGGAAAAGAAGTTAAAGTTTCAAAGAAATATAAAGATTCAATTGATGAATTTATGGGAGCTTAATTTTAGAAAAAATATTGGGAAAACACCCAGATAATAAAGAATATCTGTTATGCGGAGCAGGAAAAACATCCGTAAATAAAAAGTAGAGAAGAGAATTCATCAAAAACGAGTATTACTAGGAAAACGAACGAAAAATCCGCAGGTGTACTTTGGTACATCGAGGAATTTTGAAGTGAAGTTTGACAACGTAAGACGAAGTTTTTCATGAATTTGAGGAAGGAGAATAAAAAATGGGAATGAAACACTTCAAACCATATACACCATCAAGAAGAAACATGACAGTTTCAGACTTTTCAGAAATCACAAAGAAAACTCCTGAAAAATCATTACTTGCAAAGAAAAAGAAAAATGCAGGTAGAAATTCTTATGGTAGAATAACAGTAAGACACCAAGGTGGTGGAAACAGACAAAAATATAGAATCATAGATTTTAAAAGAAGAAAAGATAACATGGAAGCAACAGTTATTGGTATCGAATATGATCCAAACAGAAGTGCAAATATTGCTTTAGTTCAATATGAAGATGGAGAAAAAGCATATATCTTAGCACCACAAGGATTAAAAGACGGAGATAAAGTTGTATCAGGAGAAACAGCAGATATCAAACCAGGTAACTGTATGCCAATCAGTAGTATTCCAGTAGGTACTTTAATTCATAATATCGAATTAAATCCAGGACAAGGTGGAAAATTAGTTAAAGCTGCTGGACAAAGTGCACAATTGATGGCTAAAGAAGGTAAATATGCACATGTAAGATTACCTTCAGGAGAAATGAGATTAATCTTAGCTAAATGTAGAGCTACAATTGGTGTTATTGGAAACAGCGATCATGAAAACGTTAAAATCGGAAAAGCTGGTAGAAAAAGACATATGGGAATCAGACCAACTGTTAGAGGATCTGTTATGAACCCAGTAGATCACCCACATGGTGGTGGTGAAGGTAGAGCACCAGTTGGACACGCAGGACCACTTACTCCTTGGGGTAAACCAGCACTTGGATACAAAACAAGAAATAAAAAGAAATTATCAAATAAATTTATCGTTAAGAGAAGAAAATAAGATAATTGGACATTGGCGAAATCAAAGATTTCGATGTCCAGATGTGCAAATTGCTTCGCAATATTGCACTGTCTAAGGTAAATTAACCTTGTTTTATAGCAAAAAATCTTGCGATTTTTGCTATAAAATAAAATTTAATTTTAAGAATGGGAGGAAAAATTAAATGTCAAGATCAAGCAAGAAGAAACCATTTGTAGAAGCTAAATTATTAAAAAGAATTGAAGCTATGAATGAAACAGGAGCTAAAGATGTATTAAAAACATGGTCAAGAGCTTCAACAATATATCCACAAATGGTTGGTCATACAATCGCTGTGCATGATGGAAGAAAACATGTTCCAATTTATATAACAGAAGAAATGATCGGTCATAAATTAGGTGAATTTGCTCCTACAAGAACATATAAAGGTCATGCAGGAGAAAAAAC
>CALXXJ010000024.1 GCA_944392665.1 uncultured Clostridia bacterium
TCAAAAATGAAATGCAAAAAATAAAAAAAGATTGTTGAACAAAATATTTTTTATATACTTTGTCAACAATCTGAAAAGTTTCAATATTAATTTTAATATTGAAACTTTTATGTTATGAGAAAATAAAGTATGCATCACAAAATAATAATATTAAAGTTTATAAAAAAGTTTACTAAAACACCTGCTTCACATGACGAACACGAGGAATATGATTATTAATAAAAACCTCAATAACATCCACACGAACAAAAAGATGACGAAGATTATGCCTATACAAATAATACTGACAAGCTTTAAATAAATGTTTCTGCTTATTTTTATCAACAGCATCAATAGGAGAACCATATTTAAAGCTTGTCCTAGTTTTCACCTCAATAAAAACCAGCTCATTTTTAGAAGTATCTTTTGCAATAATATCAATTTCACCTTGATAGCAAGAAAAATTTCGTTCAATAATAATATAATTCAATTTTTTCAAATATTCACAAGCTAAATCTTCTCCATATTTACCAGTTACTTGTTTAAAATACATATATAACCACCTGCAACTTTCTTTATATACCCCTCCAACTCTAATAAAAATAAATCATTTGAAATTTGTGAAATGGGTTTAGACGTTTTTTTACAAAGTTCATTAATAGATATAGGTTCAAACGATATTAAGTCATAAATATATGCTAATTTAGGATTTTTTAATTCCTTTTTATTTTGCGTATTTAAAGACGTTAAATTATTACTAGAATGAAGAGTAGAAGGAATTGAAGAATCGAATTTAAAAGAGTGAGCTAACGTTCTATCAACAGAAGAATGAATATTACAAGATTTCGCAAAGCCTGAGGATTTCTTAGAACTTTCAAAAATCCCAAAATCAACATCCAAAGAATTCAAATCTAACTTCTGAATATCTTTCAATTTTTTAGACATCTTTTTTAAAGACTTAAATTCCTGAAGAATATCTTCAGCACAATCAACTAGAATAGCACCATTTTTAATCAATCTATTGGTACCTGTCCCATGAGAATTCCAGATTTCATGAGGCAATGCAAAAACTTTTCTATTTTGTGAAATAGCTAATTTTGCAGTGACACTTGTACCACTTCTATATAAGGCTTCTATTACTAAAATACCTAAAGATAATCCACTAACAATACGGTTTCTTTCTAAAAAATATTTAGATTGAGATTTTGTATCAGGAGGATACTCGCTAATGACTAATCCACCAAAATCTAAAATTTTTTTATATAATTCTTTATTTTCAGTAGGAAAAATGTGATTGAACCCATTTCCAAGAACGGCAACAGTTTTACCAAGTTGATTATAAGAATATAAATGAGCAGTTGTATCAATACCGTTCTGCTAACCCACTAACAATGGTAATACCGCAATTGAGATAGTTCATAAGAAAATTTTTGTGCCAAAAGTCTGCCGTTTTTTGTACATTTGCGTGAACCAATGATTGCAATAATCGGGTTGTTTAATAAATCCATATTTCCTTTTAAATATAAAATTTGTGGTGGATTGGATATTTCTTTTAGTTGTTTGGGATATAGTTTATCATCTATTTTGATCTCTTTTATAAAATCACTCCTTTATCGTAAAAATTGTTATTTTAAAGAATAAGCAAATATTTTAAATATTTCAAATTTGCTTTATCTATAAATAAAAAATCTTATCATCGACACCAATATTTTCTATCTAGGCTTCTATATTGTATTGCTTCTGCCAAATGATGTGTTTGGATATTGCTAGAATTATCCAAATCTGCGATTGTTCTAGCCACTTTCAAAATTCTACTGTAAGCTCTGGCACTAAGACCAAGTTGATTGAAAGCAGTTTCTAAAATTTGTTTGCTTTTAGAAGAAAGCTTACAATATTTAGAAATTAATTTGGGAGTTAGTTCAGAATTTGAAAAAATGTGATGTTTTTTATAACGATTAATTTGTATTTCTCGAGCTTTATTTACTCTTTTTCTGATAGTATCAGAACTTTCCGATGGAATATCATTTCCTAATTTTTGATAGTTTACACTTTCTACTTCTATATGAATATCAATTCTATCCAAAAGTGGACCACTTATTTTATGAATATATTTTTGAATTTGATCTTCACGACAGGTACATTGTTTTTCTTTTGAGCCATAATATCCACAAGGACATGGATTCATACTAGCAATAAACATGAAATTACAAGGATAGGTGGTTGAGAAATCAACACGACTAATGGTTACGGTTTTATCTTCTAAAGGTCCTCGCAAGACTTCTAATGTAGACTTATTAAATTCAGGTAGTTCATCGAGAAATAAAACACCAAAATGTGCTAAACTGATTTCACCAGGTTTCGGAATTCTACCACCTCCTACTAATGAGGTTTCGGTAATGGTATGATGAGGACTTCTAAAAGGTCTTTTGAAAATAAAGGGAGTATCTTCAGATAATAAACCAGAAATGCTATGTATTTTTGTAATTTCTAATGCTTCATCAAAAGTTAAATCAGGTAAGATGGATGGAAGTCTACGAGCTAACATAGTTTTTCCAGAACCAGGACTTCCGGATTAAAAGACAATTATGACCGCCAGCTGCCGAAATTTCTAAAGCACGTTTAACATTTTCTTGTCCTTTTACTTCTGAAAAATCGAATTCATAGATGGAATTATGATTGGAAATAAAATGAATTGGTGGTTCACAAGGAATATTAAGATTACCATTTAAATAAGCAATTACCTCATTTAGAGTCGAAACAGGTATAATTTCAAGCTCATTAATCATAGAGGCTTCTTTTGCATTAGATTTGGGTAAAAGTATTCTTTTGATTCCTAAGTTTTTAGCTTCTATACAAATAGGAAGAATTCCTTTGATAGGACAAATGGAACCATCTAAAGAAAGCTCGCCAATTAAAATGGTATCTGTTAGATTAGCTTTATAAATAAATCCATTTGCAATCAGAATACCAACAGCAATTGGTAAATCAAAAATAGAGCCTTCCTTTTTTGTATTAGCAGGAGCGAGATTTACAACAATTTTTCTACTTAAAAATTCAGATGTAGAATTTTTTATAGCTGTTTTTACTCTTTCTTTTGATTCTCTAATACTGGCATCAGGTAATCCTACAATTTCGAAAGACGGCATACCAGCAGAGATATCTACTTGTATGTTTACTAAATAACCTTGCAGTCCATGCAAAGCAATACTTTTTACAATTGATAACATGACTTCATCCTTTCATATGATGGAAATTAAATTAGGGAAAATAAAATCTTTATATGGTAAGAATTATCTACTTTTAAGAAAGTATAGAATATAAATATTTATAGAAAAGTAAAGATAATAGAAACATAACAATAAATTAAAAAAGTGAAAAGCAAAGATAATAAATATGAGGTAAAAAATGTGAAACAGAAAAAAGTGAAATAAAAATGTCAAATTAATAATTTAAAAAATAAATATAAAAAATTCATTTTAGATTATAAAAGAGCTAATTAGAATTTATAAATTAATGATTAAAGTATACACGGACTTCCAAAATTTGTCAATAGATTTTCTGGATTTTGCAATTTTTTTTAAATCAATTGCTGACATGAAATTTTGAAGTATTTAATTTAAAGTATAAAATAAAAAAATTATAATTTAAAAAATAAGATTGCTTTATAAAAAACTTTTTAGTAAAATAAAAGAGGGGGATGATAAAAAATGAAAAAAATAGTAATAGCAATTATACTTATTTTTATTCTAATATTATCAATATTAGGATATAAAGTAATGGTAACAGATAATAAAGAAGCGGAATTAGTAGAAATATCATCAAAAGCAGAGTTAGAAGCAATATATAATAGAGATATAGACGAAATTAGTATACCTTCTAAATTATTGACATTACCATTTAGTATTCTTTATGAAGGTTCAAGAAGTTTTACTAGTAGTATGGGAGATGTTGTAATAAATAGCTCAGGAATAACTCCTGACAGTTATACAGGAAGTTCAGGAATAGATCCTGGTAGTTATACAGGAAGTGCAGCAACAGATTCTATAACAAGTACACAATCTACGAAAGAATATTCAACAACCAATATACAAGTAGAAAATGTGGATGAGGCAGACATTACAAAAACAGATGGAGACTATATATATTCTTTATCAGAAGATAAAGTGGTTATTACAGATGTAAAAGATGAAACACAAATAAAAATAGCATCTGAAATAGAACCAGAAGATAGTAATACCATTCCATCAGACTTAATTTTATATAATGATAAATTAATTGTGATTAGTGAGAAAACGAAATCTACATCATCATCATATTACTATTATTACAATAATCGTAATTCGACAGTGGTAACTGTATATGATATTTCTGACAGAGAACAACCAAAGAAAATTAAAGATTATCAATTAGAACAACCATATTATACATCTAGATGTATTGATGGAAGATTATATGTTATTTCATCAGGTTATTTAAAAGAAGAAAATGATGAAATTGTAACATATTATTATGAAGACGGAAAACAAATTGATCCAGGATATAAAAACATAAAGAGAATAAAAGATATAGATACAACATACCAAACAATACTATCTATGTTAGATTTAAATAATATAAATGAAGCGGTAAAAGTAAATTCATATCTAATGAATGTTGAAAATGCTTATGTATCAGAAAATAATATATATCTATTAGAAGAAAAATATGATGGTTCATATAGTGGTAATCCTGAAATATCTTCAATATTTGGATTAAAGGGGATATTTGGTGCATTTGAATATGAAGATTCAAATGATTATGGAACATATACATACATATATAAATTTAATTTACTTGAAGATGGAAGTATACAATATGATAAAAAGGCAAAAGAAAAGGGACAAACGATTAATCAATTTTCAATAGATGAATATGAAGGAAACTTAAGAGTTGCTTTATATAATAGTAAAGGATCTAGAATTGTCATATTTAATGATGAGATGAAAAAAATAGGAGAAACTGAAAAATTAGCAGAAGGAGAAAAAATGTATTCTTCTAGATTTTTAGGAGATAGAGCATATCTTGTAACCTATAAAACAATTGATCCACTATTTGTAATAGATTTAAGCAATCCAGAAAATCCACAAGTTTTAGGAGAATTAAAAATACCAGGATATAGTACATATTTGCATCCTTATGACGAAAATCATTTAATCGGAATTGGAATGCAAACAGAAGAAAAAGTTAACAGAGATTCATCAGGCAGAGTTAGATCAACAACAGCTACTATTACAGGAATGAAAATGGCATTATTTGATGTAACAGATGTTAACAATCCAATTCAAATTTCAGATACAATCATAGGAGACAGCAGAACAACATCAGCTATTTTGACAAATCATAAAGCATTATTATTCTCAAAAGAAAAAGAATTATTAGCAATCCCTGTTAATAATTATACAGAAGATTTTGAGATAGAAAACTCATCAGATGAGTATGAATCAATAGTGAATTCTTATACAAATTATAAAAAAGAATATGTTTCTGAAGGATATTTTGTATATAATATCAATCTTACAGATGGATTTACATTAAAAGGAACGATTACACATGATAAAACAAAGAGTAAATATTCTTATTATAATACATCAAGATTATTAAGAGGATTATATATAGATGATAATTTGTATACTGTTTCAGAAGATTATATTAAAGTAAATAGATTAGATGATTTACAAGAAATTAGTCAATTGAAAATAAAGGAGGATTAGTAAATATGGAAGAAAATAGAAAAAAATCAGCAGCAGGAGTTAGTTCACTAGTATTAGGAATTATATCAATTTTATCAGGATTGTTTTATTATATTAGCTTACCAGCAGGAATATTGGCAATTGTTTTAGGAGCAAAGAGCACTAAAAAGACAGGAAGTAGACTTGGAAAATCTGGATTAGTTACAGGAATTATTGGAGTTAGTATATGTGTATTTCTATACATAAGTATGGTTGTCATTTTATGGTTGGCAAATAACTATTAAACGAGTCAAAAATGATTTTATAAATATTGTTTTAGATGATTTAATTGGATAGAGATAATTATATATAAACTAAAATAAAAATTTGTCGAAATTTGTATAATTTTACAAAATTCGACAAATTTTTTATTTCTTATTCAGTATAATCATTTAGGGGGATGTTTATGAAAAAATATATCAAGAAAATAGTATCAGTTTTAATAATTATATTATCAATATTATCTATACAAATTAGTGTATATTCACATTCTGGTAGAACAGATGCTAATGGAGGGCATAGAGACAATAAAAATAAAAGTGGACTAGGAAGTTATCATTATCATTGTGGAGGACATCCAGCACATTTACATCCAAATGGAGTTTGTCCATATTCGTCATCTAGCCAAAGCAGTACGTCTAGTTCTGAATCTAGTTCAAGTGCTAGTTCGGGTTCCAGTTCTGGTTCTAGTTCAACTTCTGGATCAAGCTCTAGTTCATCTTCAAGTAGTACAACAACTACATCTATGCCAAGCACAATTGAGGTAACTGAAATACAAATACAAGAGAAAATAGAAGATATGGAAATAGGTGAAAATGAAAAATTAACAGCGAATATAACACCTAGTAATGCAACAGATAAAAATGTTACATGGCAGTCAAGTGATGAAAGTATTGCAACAATTGACTCGACAGGAGAAGTAACTGCTAAAAAATCTGGAGTTGTAACTATAACAGCAACTACATCTAATGGAAAATCAAGTACAATAACAATTGATGTGAAGGAACCAGTAAAATTAGAAAGTGGTTATACAACAAATACTTTAGTAGGAAAAACAAATACAGAAATAGAAAATACCATCAATACTGATACTAACAATGAAGAAGGAAGTGCTTTAGGCGGAATTATAACACTAGGACTTCTAGGTGGAGGAGGCTATTGGGGATATAAAAGATATAAAACAAAGAGTAAATAAAATAATATCTGTAGCATTTTAATATAATAATTGATAAATTATGTAAAATATGATATAAAATAATAAATTCTTCAATACAATAAAAAAGGAGAATAGCTATGTTAAAATGGAACGAATTTTACAAGAAAACTGAATTAGAAAATCCTAGTATCATATTAAAAAAATTTTTTGAAATGAAATTAGATAATACTACAATGAAAAGAGTTATTGACTTAGGATGTGGCTCTGGAAATGATACAATATATTTATTGAAGAAAAATTATTTTGTAACAGCAGTAGATAAAGAGCAAGATGTTATAGATATCATAAAAAATAGAATATCTGATACGTCTAATTTAAAGTTTATTATAGAAAAATTTGAAAATATTAAACTAGAAGAAAATCAAGCAGATTTAGTAGTTTCAAATCTTAGTATATATTTTTGCAATCCAAAGTACTTTAAAAAGTTTTGCAACGAATTTACTAATGCTATTTCTCCAAATGGATATTTTGTAGGAAATTTTTTAGGGAAGGAAGATGAATGGAGTAAAGACACTAGTAGAACATTTGTAAATGAAAAGGAAATAAAGGATATATTTAAAAATTTTAAGATAATATATTTTAACGAAAAAAAATATGAAAAACTAACAGTAAAAGGAGATATGAAATTTTGGCATGTTTATGAAATTATAGCTAAAAAACTGTAAATATATAGAATTTTATAGAAAGTTTTATATTATCGATAGTGAAATAAAATCTAAATAATAAATATTTAGATTTCATTTCGAATATTTTATAATTTCAATTCCATAGGCACAAACCTTATCCCATCCACAACCTGTTCAGAAGAAATATCAAAAAAACCAAACTTATGATACACCTTAACAGCATAAGGAGAAGAATTAACAGTAATCGTTTTTAAAGAAGGATTTTTTTCCTTACATATTTTTATGATATTATCAAACAAACTTCTAGCAATTCCTTGTTTATGATATTGTTTATCCACAAATAATAACGAAATGTGGATAAAATCTTTAACAGCAATCATACCTACAATAATATCATTAACAAAACATCCATAAAAATATAAAGAACCACTAGAATATTGTTCTGACATATTATTTAGATCAATAAATTTATAAAATGATGTAACGCCTTCTTCAGAATAATAAGGTGCTTCAAATTCGTCAAAAACTTTACGTACTAAGTCTAAAGTTTCTGGTAGTTTTTCTTGTTTGATTTCTCTATATTCTAAATGAAAACTTTTCTCCATCAAATACATATTTTCTTCATTTAAAACCTTTTGATTATCTTTATATCGATATCCCAACTTATAATAAAACTCATGAGCAGTAATAGAAGCGGGAATAATTAACTTTTTATAATTAGAATGAATAGCATAATCTTCAACTGTTTTAATCAAAAGACGGCCAATGCCTTCACCATGATTCTCAGGTTTTACAAAAACAGTTAGGATATAATATTCATCTGGATTGTACCAAGAAACATCTATTCCAGCAGTACCAACAACTTTATTATCTTTTATAGCAACAAATACTTTTTTTCTGTTTTTTAAGTCAGTTTTTAATTTTTCTACTGTAAAATCCTTTGCCATTTCTTGTACTTTTTCTACACCATAATCTTTTACATTTACTTCTAATAAATTTCTAATAACAATTGTTGAAATTTGTTCAACATATGTTTCATCATATTCTTTAATTTCAATCATTCAATCAGCTCCTACAAGTTATTTCTTAGCAATAATACTATACAAAAACATTTTAATTCAAGACCTTAGTTAAACTTTTTAATTAAATAAAAACAATATAAAACTTTGAGTGGTTTAAATTAAAGTTTCATATTGTTTTCTCATCATACTTTTATTATTTTAATCTAAAACATCTTCCATGATGAAATGGCCAACCCAAGAATCATTACCATATCTATCTCTTAACCAGTAAGAATTGTATAGTGATTCTATTTCTGTATCTCCCAATAAAGAATCATATGCTAATACAAAATTACCATCAGCATCAAATTCTAAAATGTCAATATCAATCATTGAATTTTCTACTGGAATATTGTCCATTGTTGCTTTTAATTTTTCATAGGCTTCACTTGTTGTTTCATTATTCCAGTCTCCAGTAGCATCTGGATAGATCTCTCTATAAGTAGAATACAACTTAGAAAAATTTTTTCCTTTTATTAAATCATCTGTACCAAGACTTATCCAATCATCTGATGCTCCTTCACCTTTCAATTTTTGATTAATCGTTTTTTCTAAATAATTTGCCCAATATTCATATGTTTCTTCATCTGGCTCACTCCATGTTAAGTCTGCATACATGAATTTTAAATATTCTGAAGCTGCATCAATAAATTCTTGATCTGGGTTATCTATAAAATCATCTATCATATATTCTTCATCTCTCGCATTTTTTACTAATGTTTTTATATCCCCTGACTTCACAGCTTCTAATAAAACTACTTCTTTTTTCCATATTTCTTTTGCCATTTCTAAATATGTATTATTTGTCTCATTTTGATTATTGATATAATCAGTTGTTTCGCTCCCATTTGCTAAATTAGTTTCTTTTTCTTCATTTTTAATTTTAAAAACAACAGCAACTGTAGTTGCAATAATTAGTAATACTATAATGATTATAGTTATTAAAATAGTCTTTTTACTAAATTTCATTTAATCCCCTCCTTATTATCCATAATATCATTGATATAAAAAAATGTAAATATTTTTATGAAATACTATGTGAAGGTTTTATCAAGTGTGGTTGACTTCCGATATTTATCTAAAAACTGTTTGAACAGTTTTTTAGTTAAATGAAATTATAATTATATACTTTTTATTTAGAGTGAAATACGTCAATTTAGATAATCTATATCTAGAAGACAAATTGATAATTATACCAAATTCTTTTTGCATTTATATTACCTCTTTTTCACCCAAATCTTCAGAAAATCTTAGTAAATACCCATCTGGATCTTGTACTAAAAATTCCTTATTTCCAAGTAACTTATCATCTTGTCTATACCAATTTTCTTCAATATCAAAGGTAATTGAATAGTTATGTTCTTTTAATTTTGAATAAATTTTATTAACAGAATCTACTTCTAATTGAAAATTGATACCATTTCCAAAAGGATAGGTAAGAGGGGCTAAGTTCCATTTCTCATTATCAGATAATTCTTGTAGCATAAATTGAATATCTCCCATGGAAAGAAATACAAATTTATTTTCTGGTCTTTCATATTCTATTTTAAATCCTAGTGTTTTATAAAATTTAAGACTATTTTCCAAATTACTTACAGAAAGTTCAGGAATATTTTTATTAAATACAAAATCAACATCGCTTCTGATGATTTCACTTTCAAAAAAACGTTCTTGAAATTCTGTTAATGCTCTAATTTCTTCATTTGAGTAATTTCTACCTTCTGGAACGATAATCAATTTATCATCATCTTCAGTTGTTCTATGAATAATGGCAATGCATTTTCCTTTAAAAGTTTCCAAAGGCTCAAATACCCCTAATATATAGCAATCTAATTCCTCATTATCTCCACTTATGGTATTTGGAACATATCCATAATTAATAGGATAGATATGATTTGGGTATTTTTCAGAATGTCTACTGCCTAATGGCTTATCGATTATGACATCAACTATTTTATCTAAAAAATCTCTACTATTTGTCATTTCTATATTCCTTCCTTTATTAAAATATAGATATTTGTAATCAAAGTATATTATGAAATTTTATAAAATTCAATAAGTTTCTAAATATTTACATTCCATTTTATCCGTGATAAAATAGGCACAGAAAATATAAGAGAGAAATTGTGTGGCAGGATGATAGAGAAGATGTACGGGAAAGGAAAGTGAACAGAATGAAAATATTAATGGGAACAAAGAATCTAGGAAAAATAGAAGGCGTAAAAAGAGCATTCCAAAGATATTTTGATAATGTTGAGATAGAAGGAATACCAGTTGATTCAGAAGTAGGAGCACAGCCTATTAATAAAGAGATTGTTATCGGTGCGAGAAACAGAGTAAAAAACTTAAAAGAATATGCTAAGAAAAATAACATAGATGCAGATTATTATGTAGCAAGTGAAGCAGGAATTACAGATTTATTAGATGAGTGGATAGATATTAATACAGTTGTTATTGAAAATAAAGAAGGAAAACAAAGTATAGGAACAAGTCAAGGATTTCCAATTGATGCAAAATATATAGATGAAATAACGAGCACTGAGCTTGGAAAAGTAATGGATAGAATCTTTAAAAGTCATGGATTAAATACTGGAAAAGGTGGAATTAGTATCCTAACACATGATGAAATATCTAGAATTGATTTAACAGAAAATGCGTGTATTATGGCTTTAATTAAATATATTAACCAAGGAATATGGGAATAAATATAAAAATAAAAAAATGAAATAAGGAGAAAGTTATGGAAAGAAAGGTAAAACCAGGACAAGTATATAGACATTTTAAAGGAACTACTCATAAAATTATTTGTATAGCAAAACATTCAGAAACGAAAGAGGATTTAGTAATTTATACACATGAAGAGGATAACGAAATATGGGCGAGACCATTAGATATGTTTTTATCAGAGGTAGATCATGAAAAATATCCAGATGTAAAACAAACTTATCGATTTGAACTAATAGAAGAATAAACAGAAATAAAAGGAGTAATGGTTATGAAAATATTAGTGATTTGTAGCAAGACATTTTATAATAGAATTGAACCAATCAAACAGAAATTAGAAGAAATGGGACATAGCATAGAACTACCAAATTCATATGATAACCCAGGAGCTGAAAAAGAAGCATGGGAGTTAGGAGATAAGGCACATTCTGAATTTAAGAAAAGAATGTTTCAACGAAGTGAAGCAACCATTTCAAATATGGATGCTGTATTAACCTTAAATTTTGATAAAAACGGAAAAGAAAATTATATTGGTGGTGCAACTTTTTTAGAGTTATATGAAGCTTTTATGAAAGGTAAAAAAATCTATATGTATAACCCAATTCCAGAAGGTATGTTATATGACGAAATATCAGGATTTTCACCAATTATTATAAATGGTAATTTGGATTTAGTAAAATAGGAGGCAGTATGAACATAATAGAAATATATAACCAATATCATTTACCAGAAAATCTACAAATGCACATGTTAAGAGTAGCAGCATGTACAAACTTGATTCTAGATAACTGGACTGGAAAGCCAATAGATAGAAAAGCAATCACAAGAGTTTCTTTATTACATGATATGGGGAATATGGTAAAAATACCAGAAGAGGAAATACAAGATAAGGACTTTATAGAATTAAGAAGAAAATATTATGAAAAATATGGGACAAATGACCATGAAATCAACATGGAAATTGGAAAGAGATTGGGCTTAACCGATAAGGAATTAGAAATTTTGGATGGAAAACGCTCTAGAAAAAATGAACAAACAGCTAACTCTGATAATTATGAAATTAAGATATGTGCCTATTGTGATCAAAGAGTTGCGCCAGATGGTGTAGTTAGTTTAAAAGAGCGATTAGAAGATGCAAAGATACGATATAAAGATAAACCATTATCTGTGTGGGCTAATGAAGAAAAAGCAAATCAACTGATAAAATTGGCATTGGAAATTGAAGAACAAGTCATGAGGTATTGCAAATTAAAACCAGAAGATATTAATAATCAATCTATACAAACATATATAGATAGATTAAAAGAATATGAAATATAGGAGTATATAGATTGAATATTAGGAAAGGAACAAAAAGATTAAATTATGGAAGAACTAATAGATGTTTTAAATGAAGACGGAACAAAAACAGGAAAAGTTGTAACAAGGAAAGAAGTACATGAAAAAGGTTTATGGCATAGGATTGTTGTCATTGCAATCATTGATAAAGAAGGACATATATTGATGCAACAAAGAGCAAAAGATAAAGAAACCAATCCTGGAAAATGGGATGTGTCTGTTGCAGGACATGTATCAGCAGGACAAACTTCTATAGAAGCAGCTATTAGAGAAGTAAAGGAAGAAATTGGAATTAATTTAGAGGAAAAAGACTTACAATATATGCTAACTTATCAAACAGGAAGAAAAGTAAAAGAACATTTCTATGCAAATCATATATTTGATTTTTACTTGGTAAAAACAGAAGTGATAGATGTATCGAAAATAAAGATTCAGAAAAGTGAAGTAGAACAAGTAAAATTGTGTGATTTAGAAGAAGTACAACATATGCTTTCTAATAACTTAGTAGCAGAAAGAAAACCTGTATATGAAGTGTTAATAAAATATTTAAAATAAGATAAAAAGGAGAAAATAAAATGAAAGAAATTAATAAAAATTTAGAAGAATATATTGAAAACAATGTATTATCACAATATGATACAAATAATGTTGGAGGTCATGGAAAAGAACATATAGAGACAGTTATTAATAGAAGTTTTGAAATTGTAAATGAATTTCATTTAGATGTTAATAAAGATATGGTATATACCATTGCAGCTTTTCATGATATTGGATATAGAGAAAATCCAGATCAACATGAAGAAGTATCAAGTGAAAAATTTAAACAAGATAAAGAAATGGAAAAATTCTTTAATGAAGAAGAAAGAAAAACTATTGCAGAGGCGATTGTTGATCATAGAGCAAGTCTAGAATATGAGGCAAGAAGTATTTATGGAAAAATCGTTTCTTCAGCAGATAGAGAAACATCAGTAGAAAATATGCTTACAAGATCAATATTATATCAAGCAGACAAACATAAAGCAGAAAATCCAAGTTTAGAACAAGTAATAGAATATTCATATAAAAAATTATCAAGTAAATATGGAAAAGGTGGATATGCAAAAATGTATTATCCAGATGAAAAATATAAAAACTATTTAGATAAAATGCAAGAATTATTAGAAAATAAAGAAAAATTCATAGAAGCAGAAATGGATTTAGCAAAAAAATTAGGAAAGGTATAAAAGTATGATTAAAGTATTATTTGTATGCTTAGGAAATATTTGTAGATCTCCTATGGCAGAATATGTATTCAAAGATATGGTAAAAAAGAAAGGTTTAGAAAAGCAATTTTCTATTGCTTCAGCAGCTACAAGTTATGAAGAAATAGGGAATGATATGCATTATGCAACAAAAGATAAATTAGATGAAAAAGGGATTCCATATACAAAACATAAAGCAAGAAGAATTGAGAAACAGGATTATGAAAAATATGACTATATTATTGGAATGGAAGAAAGTAATCGTCGAAATATCCAAAGAATTGTAGGAAATGATAAAAACAATAAAATATATAAACTTTTAGATTTCTCAAAAAATCCAAGAGATATTGCAGATCCATGGTACACGGGAAACTTTACAGTTACTTATCAGGATATTGTAGAAGGATGCACAGGATTTTTGGAGTATTTAGAAAGGGAAAATATTATAAAATAAGAAACAAAGATTGAAAGTTAAGAAAAGGAATTGAATAATAATGGCAAATGCGTATATAAAAATTAAAGAAAAAGAAATTCCAGTTATGATTAGAAATTATAGACATACGAATTGTATAACGATGTATTTTAGAGGAAATGTTTTAAATATTAGTAAATCCAAATATTTATCTAACAAAAAAATGTTGGAATTTATTCAGCAAAAAGAAGAACAAATATATGAACAATATTTAAAAATCATGTCTAAAGAAAATGATAAAATGAAACATTGGTATACAGGAGAGAAAATAAGCTATAAAGGGGAAGATTTCTGTATACAAATAGAATATGTTTCTAAAAAAAGAATAAAAATTATTTTAGATGAAGAAAATAAACGATTTATTATTGAAATACCAGAAATGTTGAAAGATGAAGATAATAAAGCAATAATTGATAAATATGTAAAAAGATTTCTTTGTGTAAAAACAAAGGAATATTTAGAAAAGCGATTACCATATTGGAGTCAAAAAATGCAAGTATTATACTATGAATACAAAGTAAGAGATGCAAGAAGTAAATATGGTAGTTGTATACCAAGTAAAAGAGCATTACATTTTAGTAATAGGCTTATCATGTTACCAGAAGATAAAATTGATGCCATTATTGTTCATGAATTGTCACATATGATATTTGCTAATCATAGTAGTAATTTCTATAATTTAGTTCAACAATATATACCAAATTATTTCGAAATTGATAAATGGTTAAAGAAAAATGTAAAGAGAGTTATGATATAAAAAGGGATTTTGGGGACGGGCTCATTTTGTCCAATTGGGGACGTTTCTGTTTGGGACATTTTTAATAAAATCAATAAAAAAATAAAGATGTTAAATTTTATACAATTAAAATGAAAGAATATTAAAAATTTTATGTATTCACTTTGGCTTTTACTTTTTTAGTTTAAAATGTCCCAAACAGAAACGTCCCCAATTGGACAAAATGAGTCCGTCCCCAGAATCCCTGTTTCTGTTCCTCAGATTCCTTCAATCCGCTCCATAAAATATCCCTTGATATAAATTTCTTTCTTTTAATTTTTTATCCAAACCATTTAATATCCACTTTTTGTGTAAATCCCATTTAGGAGCAATTAAGATATCTTTGGGAGCATCACCAGATATTCTATGAATGACAATATCAGGAGAAATATGTGGAAGAATATATGCTAAGCAATCTAAATAGTATTCTAAAGAAATAGGTTCATATTCATTTTTATTATACATATCTGCTAAAACAGTATTTTCTACGACATAAGTATTATGGATTTTTAATCCTTGGATATGGTGTTGCTTTATAAAATCTACCGTATTTTGTATATCCTTAAAACTTTCACCAGGTAATCCTACCATTATATGAGTAATCACATCAATATCATACTTATTAAGTAATTCAACAGCTTTTGTAAATTGCTCGTTTGTATACTGTCTATTAATAAATTTTCCAATTTTTTCATTAGAGGTTTGCAGTCCTAATTCCACAGAAACATAATATTTCTTTGTATAAGAATGTAAAAGTTTTACAATATCTTCAGAAATACAATCAGGTCTTGTAGCAACTGATAACCCAATAATTTTAGGATTAATTAATGCACTATCATATTTCTTTTTTAAGTTATCAAGAGAATCATATGTATTTGAAAAATTTTGAAAATAAACAATAAATTTATTTGCTCTATTAGAACGAGGAGATTTAAAATAATCTGTTACTTGCTCTGAAATATCTTTATAAGGGTCTAAATGCTCTCCAGATCCACATTCACTACAAAAAATGCAACCAGAATTACTCAAAGTGCCATCACGATTAGGACAAGTAAAATGCCCATTAATACAAATTTTTAAAACTCTTTCTCCAAATCGTTTTATATAATATTCATTTAATTTTGTGTATCTATATAAACTTTCCATAATACATACAGTATATCAAAAATAGAAGAAAATAACAATCAAAAAAGCTTTGACTAAAAATGAAAGCTAAATATTTTTATTCCATATTTAGCTTAATAATTATGAATTTTTATCTTTTTTGAATTTTGATAGTATAAAATCTAAAAAGATAGAGATAAAAAACAAAATCAAAAAGAAAAGTAAAATTATTAGCAATTCTTTAGATTGTTCTTCTTTTGGTAAAGTATAAAAATAAATGATATAATTACTTATCATAACCATTCCACCTTTTATAGTATCTTATATGGAATATTTTATGAAAGTAATACATTAAAATCAATACAATATATTCAAAATAATACAAAAAGTACAAAAAAGTTTAAGAAATCGACTAATTTTTTATGAAAATAGAAATGTCTTTAATAATATTCATAGCTGTTTCAATTTCTTTATCACTATATGTACTTAGAAGTTCTCTTGTTTTATTGATAATTGTATCATCAAGACCATATAAAATATAATCAGCAGAATGACCACTCAAATCTCTAAGTTTTCGAATACTTCTATATACTAAATTCCCTCTACCTTCTTCAACTAATCCAAGAAATTGACTAGATATACCAATTTCTTTTGCTAATTGTGTTTTATTCATATGTAATTCATTTTCTCTAATATATTTAATTCTTTTACCTCTTGAAATTTGTTCTTGTTTTTCCAATTCTAAATCAGATTTATTCATGCAAATCTCCTCCTATTACTAAAAATCTTAAGTATTAAATCATATAAATTTTACAATATAATATATTCGAACACATGGTAAAATATTTGTAGAATTATGGTATTTTATAGAGAAATATGGTAACATTATGAAAAAAAGAAGAAAGGGTGTATACATATGACAACAAAATCTATGAAGATACTAATAATAGAAGATGATAGGAATGATTGTAACAATTTTATTAATAGTGTGAAGAATAGAGATGATGTAGAAATTATTGGAATCACAGACTCAGATGTAGAAGGGCTAAAATATGCAAAATTAAAAGAGCCAGAAGGTATTATATTAGATTTAGAATTAAATAATAGTATGACAGGAAATGCAGATTCTTTGGGATTCTTATCAGAACTTAAAAAGTTGAATTTAGGTTATGAACCAATCATTGTTGTAACAACACATATCCATTCACAAAGAATATATGATATAGTTCATAAAAATGGTGCAGATATCATATTATACAAGAATCATCCAAGATATTCAGCAGATTATGTTTTGAATAAATTGATAAGTTTAAGAGAAGTAACACCAGAAAAGACAATAGAAACTTTAAAAGAAGAATTGGAGGATAATAAGAAAAAGATATCAGACTGCATTGTTAGAGAGTTGGACTTAATAGGAATACCTGCTAAAATGGTAGGAAGAAAATATATACATGATGCAATCTTATACTTAATTGAGAATAAAGGAGATAATACAAATGTTATTAGACATTTAACAAACACATACAAAAAATCTGGAAATACAATTACAAATGGTATTCAAAATGCCATTATACATGCTTGGAATAATACGCCAGTAGATGACTTGTTAGAATATTATAGAGCAAGAGTAAGTCTTGAAACTGGTATACCAACACCAATGGAATTTATATATTATTATGTGGAAAAAATTGAAAGAGAAATATGAAAAAGGATATTTTTATATGAAAAAATAAAATAATGTATTGCAAAATCTCTAATTATATTGTAAAATAATGGAAATATAATTAGAGATACTTTTTTATAAAATCTTTATTAATTTTATTGATAAATGTAAATTATATGTATTTTATTTATATTCCAAATTTTGAATCAAATTTATTTTGTAACCAATATTTATGTTTTTAGATATATTTCTTTAATAAAAAATAAGAATAATTTTTTTGAAGATAAGTCTTTTAGTTTTATTTATATTTTGTATCTATATTTTATATCAATTTATAAATTTGTATTAATTTTTTACCTCTATAATTTTATATCTTTGTAACAACTCCATATATTTCTAATTTATATATTCAAGATGTAAATGAAAAAAGTATTTCGAAAGTATTTTATAAATAAGGAAAATCAAATTTTTTTATTGAATGAAATAAAGAAAGTTGATAGAATGAAAGGAAGAAGGTTAGTTGTCTATAATGCAAAACTAATAGCAAGAGAAATAAAAGTATCAGAAGAATATAAAAAAGCAAAAGATACAATTATCATATGTATAATCAATGATAATGTGGTAAAAAGAAATGCATATTTAAGCTTAGCTATGTTAAAATATGAAGAAACAGAAGAAATTAGATATGTTAATATAGGATATGAGAAAAAAGAAGAATATTTAACAAATATGGTAAAATACTATATTATAGAATTACCAAAGTTTAAGAAAAAGAAACCAAAAGTAGCAGATTTACTAGAAAAATGGTTGTATGTAATTGGGGGCGATTAGAAAATGATAGAAAAATGTAAAAATGAAAATGAAGAAATTAAAGAGGCAGTAGAACAATTAACGCAAATGAGTGCAGATGAATATGAAAGAGAATTATATGAAATTAGAGAAAGAAGTAGGTTAACGTATAATACTGAAATGAATGAAGCAAGAAGAAAGGGATTAGAGGAAGGAGAAAAGCGTGGAGAAAAACGAGAAAAGAAAAAATTGCTAAAAAAATGAAAGAAGAAGGATTAGATATAGAATTAATCAAAAAAATAACAAATTTAACAGAAGAAGAAATTAATTTATTATAAATATATTTATTCTTTGTTTACAAGGATAAAAATAGAATAAATGAACATATTATAGATATCAAACAAGATAATTGATATTTATGATATGTTTTTTTTTATTTTCAACAACTTTCTACCATTTTTTTTCACCATGAGTTACCGTCTTTTTTTCGCGAGAAGATGGTAATTTTTTATTTGTAGAAGATGCTTAAGCTTCTATAAATACGAAAGAAAAAGGTGGTGAAAGGTATGCAAGAATGGTATGACTACTTTTTAAACTGGATAAGAGACTGGCTTTTGTAATTTTTTTAAAATTGATTTTAAAATTTAAGGTAATCAATTTGAATATTGATTATCTTTTTTTATTTATTAATATGATATAATTTATATATATAATAAAATAACAATTATTTGAAATATGTTAAGCATTATGTAAGTAAGTTATAAAATTTTTGTGGGGGATTAAGATTATGGACATAAAAATGTTAATAGATGTAAATATTATAAGAGATTTTATAAAGATACTTTTTATCACAATATTCACTTTAAGATTTAACTATAAACTAATGGACATAAAAGTTGTAGGGAAAAGTAAAGTGTTGTATTTCTTCATATTAGTAGTAATAGACTCAATTGTAATAATTATAAAAAATATTGCAGGAACGACAATCCAAGTAATATCTTTAATAATTATTATTGCTTTAATTTTTTCTAAAAAAATAAATAGAAATATTGGATATTCAATAATGATTACTGCTATTTCGTTTAGTATAAATTATATTTTGTATTTAATTTCAGTAATTATAAGTTTTTGTATATTTAATTTTATTCATATAAGTGCAAATGTATATATAATACTGACAAGCATATTGGTAATATATGGAATTTCATCTAAATTAGTCTGTAATATAAGAAAACTAAACAAAGGTATAATGTTTTTTAAGAAAAATGAACAAAATGAGTATTTAGGATTATTAATTTTAAATATTGCAACTGCACTAATATTTTCTTTAGCAATATTAAGTAACATAAAAACTAATATAGTAGTGGCAAGAACATTATTTATCTATATAGTATTTTTCTCTATCATAATGTTTATGACCATCCAAAAATCCTTACAGTTATACTATAAACAAAAACTACAAGAAAGAGAAGTAGAAGAAATCAAAGAAGAATTGAAAAATAAGGATAAAGAAATAGAGGAATTAGAAAAAGAAAATCTAAAGTTAAATAAAAAGAATCATTCAATAGCACATAAGCAGAAATCATTAGAATATGAATTAGAGCAAATGATATTAAATAATCAGATAGTGAATGGAAATCAAGTAAAAGATAAAATAGAAAATTTATCAAAAGAAATGCAAGATGAAACAGTTAGTATAGAACTAACGAAAACGAATATTGATGAAATAGATAGTATGCTAAAATATATGCAATCAGAATGTATAAAGAACAAGATAGAATTTGAGCTACAAATAAATGGAAATATTCATCATATGGTAAATACATATATTGGAAAAGAAGATCTAGAAATTTTAATTGCAGATCTAATAAAAAATGCAATCATAGCTATAAAACATTCTGAAAATATTAATAAAAGTATTTTAGTAAGATTAGGATTAATTGATGGATTTTATAGTTTATATGTTTATGATTCTGGTATAGAGTTTGAAATAGAAACATTAAAGAATTTTGGAATAAAACCAAGTACAACACATGCAGATGATGGTGGTACAGGAATGGGATTAATGAATATATTTGATACATTAAAGAAATCTAAAGCAAGTTTGATTATTGATGAATACGGAAAACCTGTAGAAGATAATTTTACAAAAGTAATAAAAATTATTTTTGATAATAGAAATGAGTATAAAATAGAATCATATCGTAAAGAAGAAATACAAGAAAAAGATATAAATAAAAGGATTTTTCAAGATAAATTTTAGGTGAACTTTGGAAATTTCTAAAAGTTCACCTTTTGTTTTTATATAAATATATTAAAGAATGTAAATAAATATCTACAGATGAAAAAAATTCTATTTTACATAAAAATGTCCCCAATTGGATATTAAAATCCAATAATATCATTATAAATTTCTATGGCAAATTTATCTGTCATACCAGAAATATAGTAAATAATGCATTTATAAAAGTCTTTTTCATTGTTGAAATCAAAGATAACATCACTGATAAGTTTTAGTTGATCTCGATTTCCTAGATCATAATAATTGGTTAAAAATCCAAGAAAGCTATCATAAAGTTTTATAGAGATTTTAGATAATTTATTTTTTAAAGTATTAATTGTATTTTCTTTGTCATAACAAGACTTTAAAGTATCATAAATTTCATTTAAAACCAATTCAAAATATTTAATAGAAGGTTTTAGTCTATCTGAAAAATAAATATTTCTATAATTAAATTCTTTAATTTTATTTAATAAATCAAAAGCTTCTTCTGAGAAACATAATCCTTTTTGAGGAGTCGAATTTTTAGCTAAATCACATACCAAATAATTGATGATGATAGTATTATTGATTTTCTTTTCAGGTAAATCATAATATAGTAATTTATGTAGTTCATCTAAATGTTCATCAATAATTCCTAAACTAATAGCATCTTCAATATCTCTTCCAATATATGAGATTTTATCAGATATTTTGACAACACAGCCCTCCCAAGTATATGGAGCATATTGATTAGGCCTAATGTAGGTGGTTAAATCAATATATTCTTCTCTAGGTTTCAAACAATTTTCATCAATTTCACCGCAGTGAGAAATAATACCATCTCTAACAGCATATGTTAAATCTAAATTATCTTTATATTGTTCTTTATTTTCTAATAATTCTATTTTATCTACAAATTCTAAACCGTTTTTTTCATGCCAAAAGGTACAACCTAAATCTCTTTGAGAGATTGTTGATAAAATTTTTTCTCCTGCATGACCAAAAGGACTATGTCCAATATCATGAGCAACAGAAATTGCTTTTGTTAATTCTGTATTTAAACCTAAATAACTTGCAATTGTATAACTAATAGATTCCACATGAGAAACATGTTCACTTCTTGTACAAATATGATCACTTTCTGGTGAGAAAAATACTTGTGTTTTATGTTTTAATCTTTTATACGCATTTGAATGTGTAATTCTTGTATAATCTCTGTCAAAAACAGAACGAATATCACCAGAATTGGTTAGTAAAGGTTTTTCTCGTCTAGATATATTTTCCCAATCTGGATGATGGATATTTGCAGCATAATCTTTAAAAACATTTTCCATAATGTAAATCATTCCTTTCTTTATTTAAATAAAATTTATTAAATATGGTTATTTTCTTAAAATCTAAACCTAGTTTATTATAAAAAAATAAAAAAGTCTATAAATAGATGAAAATAAAATATTGAAAATAGAAATATGACATAGTATAATAAAAAAAACTAAAGGAGGAAATAAAAATGTTACATGTCATAAAAGATGACTTTGATGAAAGTCCGGAAGATATTTTGAATTCTATTAATAACATGTTAAAGAAAAAAAGGGAAGAGAAAAAGGAAGAAGAAAATAGTAAAGAGGAAGAGAAAAAATAAACAGATAGGAAAAAGGAGTAATAAACATGGCAAATTCAAAGTTAATTGTAGTAGAAGGTGCACAAGGAGCAGGAAAAACAACAGTAACCGATTTTTTAAGATATTCATTAAGTTATACAAATTTATATAGATTATGTGGAACCTCAGATAGTTCTGCAGAAGGTAAGAAAAAAGCAGAAGATATGTATATTAATTTATTAGAATATATAAAAAAGATGGAAAATAAAAGTATTAATCTAGTATTTGATAGAACATTTTTTACTGAAGAAAATTATTGTAGACTTGGCAAAAAGGATTATACATTTACAGATGTATATGAAAAATTATTAGAAGAATTTAGCAAACTAGATTTTGAAATATATTATATAACCTTATATCTAAAAGATGTAGAAAAATATCATACAAGATTAGACAGAAAAGATAAAGCAGCTTTTAAAAATTCTAAATTTGAAGCTGAAAATAGCATTAATCAACAAAGAGTATATCTAGAAATGGCAGAAGAAATACAAGAAAAATATCCAAATATTCAAGTAAGAAATATTGCAAATGATAGAGATTTTGAAGAAACAAAGAAAGAATTACGAGAATTTATAGGATATTAAAGTTTAACCAATGAAAAGATAAAAAAATTATTGATGAAAAAACAAGAAAAACAAAGCAAAAAAGAGAAAATTAATGAAATAGTAAAAAATAGAATTACCAGAAACAAAGAAAATCCCTACTTGTTAAAATATGACAAAAATGAAATTTGTCATATTTCACATCTATACTGTATAATATATATCGATGGTGCATTATTCTAGTCACACTCAAGTTTATGAGGGTGGGGCTAAAAATCCACTAAAGGGCATATCGTTGAAGTTCTTTGAATGTGCGCGAAACGCCAAGTTTGTGTGTGTTCAGGGAGTAAGAGATTAGGGTATTATATAATGGCATATATAAGATTCCCTGATTTCGCGGAGGCTTAAATTTATGATAAATGTATCTTTTTATACATAATTTAAGAGTAACCTGTGATGAGTGCCAAGACACAAAAAGCACAGAGTAGCCTGTCTTGAGTGAATGTATTGGGATTAAATCATTAGTAAAACGTAGTTCTGGCCAAATTAGTTTTACTGTACTTATGAAATTTCATTTGCAAAAAAGACTAATAAACTTAACAAGTGTGTTAAGGAAAACTTCTAGAATGTTTGCTTCCATAGAAGCATAGAAGTCTTTGGATTAAGGTACAGATTTAAGTGGCAATCTGGTAGCTATAGTTTCTATAGATATTTCCCTTAAACGGAAACGGCAATAGCAGTAATGCTATGCGGGAAATAGAGAAATTCAACCAGACCTAAACTGTAAAATTTACTTAGACTTTTACCATCTCAAATAAAAAATATTAAGAGGAAATCTTGGGAAAACTCAAAATTTCCTCTTTTGAATATTTAAAAGTTGCCAAAGGGGACGGGTTAAAATGGCAACTTTGGGGATAAATATAAGAAGTAATTGTTATGAAAATATAGAGTTGCCATTTTAACCCGTCCCCTTTGGCAACTGGAAACAGAAAGGAAAGAGATAAAATTGAAAGAAAAGAGTAAAAAAGCAAAAGGAAAACCGTGTGAAGAAGAAGCTGAAAAAACAAGACAAGAAATGAAAAAGGCTGTAAGGCAAGAAAGTGCCAAAACAGAAAAAGAAAATGAAAAAGAAATAGAAGAAGTAAAAGAAAAAATAGAACAATCAAAAAGAAAAAAGGAAAAAGAGAAAAAGAAAGATGAAAATATTAAATGGTTTATAGAAGTTTTCATTATGACTTTTATATTATCTATTGTATTTTCATATATATCAACTAATGGTGTATCTAACTTAAGCTTAATACCAGCTATCCTTATCCTAGTTGCTGTTATTTTAGTAGGTATCATATTTGACATTGTAGGTGTAGCAGTGACAGTTGCTAATGAAAATGAATTTCATGCAAAAGCAACAAAAAAGGTAAAGGGTTCTAAAGATTCTATTAAATTAATTAGAAATGCACCTAGAGTTGCCAATATATGTGCAGACGTTATTGGTGACATTTGTGGAGTATTAAGTGGTGCGATAAGTGCATTAATTGCAGTAAAAATTACTAACCAGTTTGGATTAAATTTTGATGTGCAATTCTTATTAAGTGCTTTAGTTTCAGCTTTAACAGTTGGAGGAAAAGCATTAGGAAAAACGGTTGCAAATAATAATTCAACTAGAATTGTTCATGCAGTTGGTATGTTATTTAATAAGTTTAGTAGAAAAAATAAAAAATCTTAGAGGTTAACAAGCTCTAAGATTTTTTTCATGTTTTAATACTGATAAACTTAATTATGCATTTCTTTATCATGCATAATTATATTTTACAAGTTATATTTAAACTAAAGTTGAAATAAAGTCAATTTTGTGATAAACTTATGTTAAGTTGTGAAACCACAACATTTTGAAATTTATTAACAACATTTTTAGAAAGACGGAGGGAAAAAATGGCATTTACTTACACTTACACAGGAACAGAAGACCGGATTATAGATATCCGGTTTAAAGACAGAACACGTATTGTAACTTTTCAGAATAGCGGAACCTTTGAGGTAACTTACCACAATGAGAGAGTCTATCGGTTCCTTAAATCCGCTCATATCGGAGATTATAAAAGTCAATACCAAAATTACCAAAAAAGGGAAAATAAAAATTACCAATTTAGATAACTTTTTATTATATAG
>CALXXJ010000025.1 GCA_944392665.1 uncultured Clostridia bacterium
GTTCATTCCGAATATCATTTCACCATTGGCAGTAGTTACATCATAAGGCTCTAATATTAATTCTATTTTAACGTCATGTTCTTCACAATAATTTAGAAGCCAAAATCCATCATAATTATTTCTAGTTAACCTATCCACTTTAATAGCAACTATTGTTTCAATCTTATGTGATTTGATATCTTTTAATAATCTTTGCATTTGTGGTCGCATTAGGTCTTTTCCAGAATGTCCTGCATCATTATATACATCTACAATATCGTAATTGTTCTTTTCACAATATTCTTTTATCATTCGTAATTGTGAATCAATAGAATAACCATTATCTCTTTGGTCTTCTGTTGATACTCTTACATAGACTCCACATCTCATAAAAAAATATCCTCCTTCACATGTTTCCTATCTAAAAAGCGTTTTTGCAAGTCAAATTTTAAAATTTATAATTTCTATTCCTTGAAAGGAATTTCTTAAATTAATGTATTTAAAATTTGACAATAGCATTGTTCCTTACTTGTTTCCTAAGTTGAATGCCATAATATGAAGGCTAAGTTTTCAATTTTATAAGAATTTGTTTAAGTTCTTTTAGATTATACTTCTGCTGATATTCCTTAATATAGAATGGTTTACTAGATATTTCATTTACTTTGTATTCTAGTATTGTAAGAGTTATTGGATATGTAATTAGATATTCAGTAGGCTCTATAAATTGTAAATTCGTAGCCATTAAATGCTTAATCTTTCCATTCTTAATTGTGTAATTATAATTTTTAATGATTTCCAATAATTCCTCATTAGGTTTTAATTCTTGTATCATCTTAAATTCAAACATTAAAAATGTCCTCCTTTCCAGAAAGAGAACATTTTTAGTTTATAAAAAAAAACAACCTACAAACCTTATAGTTCGTAAGTTGTTATAATTTGGAGCCACTAAGCAGAATCGAACTGCTGACCTACGGGTTACGAATCCGTTGCTCTACCAACTGAGCTATAGTGGCATATATTACACAAGACAAATTTTATCGCATATTTCATGTAATGTCAATCGCTCCTGTGCAATATTTTCATTTCTAATTATCTTTCAGATACTTCTTCTGGCATATTTTCATATAAAGGGATAATAAAGTTTAGTGGTGCATCTACTGTATTAGAAGCTTCATAAATTTCCTTCATATTGTTAGCTTCTGATTGTGGTGCTAATAAATTTTGCATATATTGATGAGTATATAAACTTTCATCTTGATTGACAACATCAAATTTTTGCAAATATAAGGTATTTTGTCCTACATTAATATATCCTTCTTTTAAGAATTCTACACCACCTATTAATGCTTTTTCTAAACTATCCCATCCTTGCTCATAAGCATACTGTGCTGCATTTTGAATGATTTCTTCTTGAGAGTTTCCTTTTGCATTTATATTAAATGGATTATATACAACTGTATCTTTATATTCACAACCTCTTGATAATACAGTTCCATTTCTTCCCTGTTCTTGAATTAATCTAGATGCTATAAAATATGGGTCTAGATTTGCATTTTTTCCTGCTTGTATTAAGGCTTCTGAAATACTATCTCCTTCTAGGAAAGAACCCTCTGTTATTTCATAAATACCTTCTTTTGTTTGTGCACCTTCTACATATTTCAATTCAGCAAATTGGAATATGTTTTCATCATTTAATATATTTCTAGGGTCCATTTGATATTTTATTGCTTTGTCAGAAGCACATAACCATGTTCCATTGTCAAAAGTCCTATCTTTGTCTATTTCACATTTCCAATCCTCAGGATATTCTGATGAATCTGGAATTAAATTGGTTGGATATTCTGTATTGTCTTTATGTCCTTCATTTTCAATCACTTCTTCCCAGTCCAATTTGGTATAGAATAATGTAAATGTCCAATTTGGATGTTCTTCTCTCAGTTTATCTATTAATTCTTTATATCCTGGGTATTTACTTTCTTTTAAATTTTTTCCATCATATTCTACATATTTTTGTTTTTGACTTTCTGTAATCCATAAAAAAATAAAGCAACACAAAACAATCAAAACAATTACTAATACACTGATTATTTTTGCTTTTTTAGGAATATTGTTTAATGTTGTTCCAATCTTTACTATTAAATTATTAATTATTTCTTTCATATTCTCTCTATTCATGCTTTTCATTATACCATATCTTTTTTATTTTTTTCAATGTATTTACATGACTTTTGTATGAATTTTGGTACCCTATTTGTAACTGTTCAAATCAAATATTTTATATAGAAAAATAGAAAATACCCTTTACTTTAATGTAAATAGGTATTCTCTATTATCTTTTTATTTAAATCTTTTTCCTTTTTTTCTTCCTCTTCGTGGTCTATCTTCTTCATATTCATCAGTATAATCAGAATTATATCCTTCTAGAAAATCTCTTTTTGCTTTTTCTTTTTCCTCTTTTTCTTTACTATCATCAAAATCTAGTTTAATACTCATTTCTTGATTATTTTCTTCTGTTTGCAAATCATCATTATCCTCTTTTTGTGAAAATTCATTTTGTCCATTTAGAGGTTCCTCATTATAATTATCAAATTGATTATCATCGTTATAATTATCATAATCATTATCATATTCGTCTTCATCATTTATTCCTGCAAATGGGACTCCTGAGAATTCTTCTGCATATGCTCTATTTCTTCTACGTTTTATCACAATGATAATTACTATGATAAGTATAAGAGCAATAATTCCTCCTGCTATCATAAACATTTTTCTTTGTTCTTGTTGTTGTCTTTCCTCTTCTTCTTTTGCTAAAGCTTCTTCATCTACAAGTGATTTATTAACTGTTAATTGATAAGTTGCTACATTATTTCCTTCACCATCTGCAACTAAAATTGTAATGATATTTTCTCCTTCTTTTAAATCTTCATTTCCTAAAATTTCTACTGTATAGTCAGGATCTGTTGGAACTGCTTGGATATCTAATGATGTATTTTCCCCAATATATTGTACGGTATATTCATATACATCTTTTTTAAAAGCAGGACTTAATTCTAAATCACCTATGGTTATATTGGATAATCCATTTATAATTTCTGTTTCTCCTTCTGTTTCGCCTGTTTCTTCTTCCCCTTCTCTTGTTATATTAATCGTATATGTTTTTGTTGTTCCATCTTCTGCTGTAACAACAACACTTAAGGTATTTTCTCCATATGCAAGTGTTTGGCTTCCTGTTCCTGATACGGTTGCAGCTGAATCCTGTGCCGTTGCATATACCTCTACACTTTCTACATCTTCTGGAACTGTAACATTATATGTAGTTGTTCCTGGTTTAAATCCAGAGAAATCATTTGGTCTGATTCCTAAATTACTTAAGTTTGCATTGCTTGATTCTTCTTCTGATGTTGTATTATTAGAACTATCTGATGTACCTTCTACTGTAATGGTTCCTCCTGTTGAATATGGTGTACCTGTTTCTGAATCTTGCATATCATCTACTGATGTTGCAACAACCTTAATTGAACCTGTTCCAGTAACATCAAGATCTACACTAGCAGGGCCATTATCTAAAGAAACTGTATCTTCTTTTAGGGTTGCATTTCCTGATACTGTTAATTTTACGTTTCCTTTTACTTCATTTCCTGTTACTCTAATGGTTATTGTATCACCTACATTAGCTGTTGATTTTGAAAAAGCAATTACCAGTCCAGCAGCTTGCACTTTTGGTGCCATTGCCATTATTATTACAAAACACATAATCATATATACTATTATTTTTTTTACTCCTATTTTCATATTTTCCTCCTTTGTAAACTTCATTTTCTTTTTCCTATTTTTATCTTAAATATAAATCCTGCAACTAGTTTATCAATTAATAATGGTATATTTAATTTTATTTTTTTGACATTTTTATTATAGCATTAGCATTTTTTTTAGTCAATAAATTCCATTTTATTTTATGGTCAAAAAAAGTCGATTTTTCCTGTGCAATGAAAAAAGTTGCCTAAATTAGCAACTTTTAAAATAATCGTAATATATCATTATAAGAAACATAGATAGATAATGCAATTAATATAGAAAATCCTAATAATTGTATATTAATTTCATTTTCTGGTTTCATTGGTTTTCTTCTAATCGCTTCTATAATTAAAATTAATATTTTTCCTCCATCTAAAGCTGGAATTGGCAATAAATTGGTTACACCTAAGGAAATAGATATTAAAGCCATTAAATAGATAAATTCTCTAAATCCATTTGTTTGAGAAACCATTTCTCCTATTCCAATTGGTCCTGTCATTTGATCTATACCAACATTTCCTGTAAATAATTGTTTTACATTATCTACTATTGAAAAGACAAATGTTTTTGTTTCAACCCATCCATAATAACATCTATTTAAGAATGTATCTGGTGCCATTTTCATATTAACACCTAAATAATAGGTAGAAACATAATCTGGTGTAAATTCTATGTTGATTTCTTCATTTCCTCTTTGAATTGTTAAAGAAATTGTTTCTGTTCCTTCTTGTTGTAAGACTTCTATGACTTTATTGGTATCTCTATTAGTTTCTACATTATTAATTTTCGTAATGACATCATTTGCCTGTATTCCTTGCTTTTCACTACTACTTCCTTTATCTACCATGATAACTTGACACTTATCATCTAAATACATTCCTGTAACTCTTGATTTTACTTCTGTAGGTTTTATATTAAATTCTAAATTTTCTCCATTTCTTTTCACTTTTACAAGAATATCTTCTCCAGTAGCATTTTGCATAATATCATCTAAGTCATATTTATTATCTACTTTTTCTCCATTTAATTCTACAATAACATCTCCACTTTGAATTCCAGCTTGTTCTGCAGCATATTCAGGAATTGTAGAATCTACAACATTTGAAATATACACCCCTGATGTTGCCATAACAATAAAATAAACAACCACAGCAAATATAATATTCACAATGGCTCCTGCGGCACATATCGCAATTCTTTTTGGAATACTTGCTTTAGAAAATGATCTATCATCTTCAGATGCCTCATCTTCCCCTTCCATGCTAACATATCCACCGCAAAGGAATGGCTCTTAATGAATATTTTGTTTCTTTTCCTTGTTTATTCCAAATTCCTGGCCCAAATCCAATGGAAAATTCATTTACTTTTACTTTACAAAGTTTGGCCACTATAAAGTGGCCAAGCTCGTGTATTAAAATTAAAAAGCCTAATAATATGATAATTTTTATAGCAGATATAATAAATGTTATCAAATTTTTCCTCCTTATATAAACATAAATAATACATATGCAAAAGGTGCTAAAAACATTAAGCTATCAATTCTATCTAACATTCCACCATGTCCTGGAATTAAATTACTGTAATCTTTTATATCTACATATCTCTTTATACTAGAAGCTGCAAAATCTCCTACTTGACCAATAATACTTAGTACAAGTCCAGCAATTCCTATTACAACATATGAATATTCCATTTCCCAGAAAGTATTTGCTACATATGTATATATTAGCATAATTAGTATGGCACCAATTGTTCCTGCTATACAACCTTCTATTGACTTGTTCGGACTAATTTTACTAAACTTATGCTTTCCAAAATATTTTCCAATAAAATATGCAAATATGTCTGTTCCCCATGCTGCAAATATTACATACCAAATCAAAATATTTCCATTTTCCATTCCATTTATTTTAGCAAAAAACATAATTAACAACACAACATATAAAATACCAAAAAGTGTATAAGCTGCATCTTTAAAATTAGTTTCCATTTCTGTTATGATAACCTGAACGAATAATATTAGTAATAATATAGGTATGGCTAAAATAGCCATTGGCAATAAATATGCTTCTGGTATAACATGGATTAATGCAATACTGATACAACTCAAATATCCTAACCATCTTACTGGTTTTGCAATTTTTGAAATTGCATTAAAATATTCATCCATTGCTAATATTGCAATAATTGCTAAAGCAACATCTACCACATGAACATTTCCAATAAGTAATACAATTAATACTAATGGAAATCCTAATAAGCCTGATGTAATTCTTTTTATATCCATAACGACTCCTCTTCTTTTTGTTTTTAATTTGCTCCAAATTTTCTGGTTCTTTTTTCATATTCTACAATCGCATTGTCCAAATCCTCTTCTGTAAAGTCTGGCCAATTTTTCTCAATAAATAAAAATTCACTATATACCAATTGCCATGGTAGAAAATTGCTCAATCGTAATTCTCCACTTGTTCTAATTAACAAATCTGGATCTGGTTCTCCTTTTGTATATAAGTTATTTGAAACCATTTCTTCTGATATATCTTGTATATCAATCTTTCCTTCTTTTACTTCTTGTGCTATATTTTTTACTGCTTTTAGTAGTTCATCTCTTCCACCATAATTTAAAGCAATATTGAATGTAACACCTGTATTATCTTTTGTTCTTTCCATACAATTATATATGCTTTTTTGCATTCCTGGTGCTAATGCAGATATATCTCCTAATATTTTTACGCGAATATTTTCTGTATCAGCTCTTTTCGAATAATCGTCTAAATAACTTTGTAAAAGTGTCATTAATGCTTTTACTTCTTCTTCTGTTCGTTTCCAATTTTCTGTTGAAAATGCATATACGGTTATATATTCTAAACCGATTTTATTGGCATATCTAACAATTTTTTCTAATGTTTTTGCTCCAGCTTTATGTCCAAAACTAGCAGGTTTCCCTTGTGCTTTTGCCCATCTTCTATTTCCATCCATAATAATTGCAATATGCCTAGGCATATATTGTTTATCAAACATGTTTATTCTCCCTCTTATTTATTACGTTCTTTTATGAATTTCGCCAATTCTACTAAGAATTCTGCTTTTTCTTGATATATCTGTAGTTCTTTTATTGCTTCTTTAGTTAATTTGTCTAATTTTTCTTTTGCTCCCTCTAATCCGTATTTAGAAACATATGTGCATTTTTCTAATATCTTATCATTCCCTACAGGTTTTCCTAAAACCTTTTCATCACCTTCTTCTGATAAGATATCATCTTTAATTTGAAAAGCTAATCCTATTTTTTCTGCATAAGATGTTAATCTATCTAAATCTTCTTGTGAAGCTTCTGCAAGTATTGCTCCCATTCTAACACACAAAGTTAATAAAGCTCCTGTTTTATTTTTATGAATATATTCTAAAGTTTCTTCTGAAATTTGTTGTCCTTCTACTTCTGTATCTACAAATTCTCCTATAATCATTTTGTTAACTGCATTTGAAAATTCCTGAAACACTTTTATCTTTTTGGTTAATTCGTCTTTTTTAGAATTTTCTAAACTTTTGCTAATAACTTTATATGCATTATTTAGTAATCCATCTCCTGCTAGAATAGCTGTTGCTTCATTAAATTGTTTATGATTGGTTGGTTTTCCATGTCTGAAATCATCATTATCAATTCCTGGTAAATCATCATGAATCAATGAAAAGTTATGTACCATTTCTATAGCAACTGCAAATGGCATACATTCTTGAATATCTTCTTTAAATATTTGATATGTTGCAATTACTAAAACAGGTCTTATTCTTTTTCCACCAGCCATTAGGCTATATTCCATTGAACGATTTAATATCTCTTCTGGACATTTTTTTGTTTCTATATGTTTTTCCAACTCACGATTTATCAATTCTTGATATTGTTTTAGTTTTTCTTTAAAGTCCATATCTTGTCTGCCCTTTCTATAATAATGATATCACTTCTATATGTCAAAAACTTGATTTTTATTAACACACATTTTTCTTATGCACACTATACACTCATAATTTCTTTTTCTTTTTTACTTAAAATCTCATCAATTTCTTCCACATGTTTATCTGTTAATTTTTGTATTTCGTTTTCAGCATTTTTTAGTTCGTCTTCTGTCATATTTCCTTCTTTTTGTTCTGCTTTTGCTTCTTCTATTCCATCTCTTCTAACTGCTCTAATTGCTACTTTTGCCTCTTCTGCCATTTTCTTTACATCTTTTACTAATTCTTTTCTTCTCTCTTCATTTAATTCAGGAAAAGCTAGTCTTATGACTTTTCCATCATTATTTGGATTAATTCCAATATCTGAAGCTAAGATTGCTTTTTCAATTTCTTTTAAAACACTCAAGTCCCATGGTTGTATAACAATTAATCTAGCTTCTGGAACAGATATTCCTGCTACTTGATTAATTGGTGTTGGTGTTCCATAATAGTCTATTTTTACCTTATTCAATATGGCAGGGTTTGCCCTTCCTGCTCTAACTTCTGCTAATTTTTCGGCAAAATTATTAATTGTTTTTCCCATTCTTTCTTTTAAATCTTCATAATCCATAATTATCTCTCCTTTTCACTTTTGTGCGTCAATTTTTTGATTTTGCTAACGCACATTTTTCTCATCTTTAAATAAAATTCTATCATTATTTTCTAATATCTCTCTTGCCTTAATACCTTTATCTATTTTTGAAATCATATAGGTATTTGCCATCATAAGAATAACATATAGAATAAATATTAGATATACTCTTATTTTAAAATATCGATATTGTTTTATATTTTCTTCTATAAATACTTCTTTTTCTGTTTTTGTATGTACCTCTTTCGCCAAAAATGTTTTCCAAATGTCTATATATTCTGTATCTGTTTTGTTTTCTATTTTTGTATCATAAATATTTCCAAAATTTTCTTCATTATTATATGTTTTATCTAGAACTGCATCTATATAGAAAAAGACTATTAAACAAATAATATTAAAAAATAATAATATTTTTAATAGATGACTTAACATCTTTTTATCTTTTAGTAATATGTTAAATACTATAATTAAAATAGTAATAATTGCTAATATAGTCATCATTCCATAGGTAAATGTATTTTTAATTTCTTCTAAGTAATCAATTATATTTGGTTTATAGAAGAAAACTAGAAATATAAAAGCTATTAGCACAATGACAATTATCATTGCAATATTCATAATAAGATTTGCTCTATAGTTTTTCTTCTTCTTCTCTTTCTTTTCTTGCTTTTGATAATCTTTTTTTCCACTTTCCATATCTATGAAATAACTTTTTTCATATATATTTTTATCTTCTTTCATTTTTCCCCTTATATTTTCAAATTTATCTTATGAAACAATGGTTCCTATTTTTTCACCTTTAACTGCTTTTACGATATTTTCTGGGTCTGCTATACCAAATACTAATAAAGGTATATTGTTATCTCTACACATAGCAGTTGCAGTTGAATCCATTACTTTTAAATCTTTATTTAAGACATCTAAGTATGAAATTTCTTCAAATCTGATTGCATCTGGTTGTACTTTTGGATCTGCAGAATATACTGCATCAATTGCTTTTCCTAATAAAATAATATCTGCTCTAATTTCTGTTGCTCTTAACACTGCCGCTGTATCTGTTGTAAAATATGGATGTCCTGTACCACAAGCAAATATAACAATTCTTCCCTTTTCTAAATGTTTTTCTGCTTTTCTTTGTATAAATGGTTCTGCAATTTCTCTCATTTCAATAGCAGTTTGCACTCTTGAATGAAGTCCTCTTGCTTCTAAAGCATCTTGCAATGCCAATCCATTCATAGCTGTTGCTAACATTCCCATATAGTCTGCTGTTGTTTGTTCCATTTGATGTCCATTTCTACCTCTCCAGAAGTTTCCTCCTCCAACAACAATGGCTACTTGTACTCCCATTTCTACAACTTCTTTTATTTTATCACATATGTTTCCTACTGTTTTTGCATCTATTCCTGTCTTTTGTTCTCCAGCTAATGCTTCTCCACTTAATTTTAATAGTACTCTTTTATATTTTGCCCCTGACAATTTTTCCACTCTCCTTACTATATTCTTATCAGAGATATTCTATCATATATTTTGAAAAAATACAGTATTTTTACTAAATTTATTAATTTTTTCTTAACAAATTGGACAAATCTCACTTTGCGAAAACTTTTCTCTACTTTTCTAATCTAACTATATATATTTAAGTTTTCAAATAAGTATAAAGTATAAAGGATGACAAATGTCATCCTTTATACTTGAATCTTATTTACATTAAATGCTTCTAATTAATAGCTCTATCCCTTTTTTTCGTTTTTTGAACGATTTGGCACGTCCCTAACGTTTTATTTTTCTTGTTGATTGTCCTTTAATGGTTGATTTTGTAAATTCTTTGTTGATAAAGCTATATCATCTATTTCTTTTAGTCCAACTTTACTTGTACTTCTTTTTATTGTCATTGGTGTAACACCTGATATTCCATCACTAGCAATTACGGGGTGTTGTAAACTTAATCTATTTTGTTTTCTTTTCCTATCTCTCATTTCTTCAGCTGGCGTTTTCCTGTATTGATGTGGGTATCGTCCGTTTCTTCTATTTTCATTTGCATGTTTTTGCATTTGTTTTACACTTTCACTATTTCTTAGTCTTAGTAATAAACTATTAATTTCTGGAATACTTATAAATTTTTCCAGATAATCTTGTGTTTCATCTATTGTTATATTATCTGCTTCAATTAATAATCTGGCTACCTTTCCCATTACCAAATCTTCTCTACGTTTTTCTATATTTAAATCACCAGAAACATCAATTTTTCCTATTCGTATTGCATTAACAACTCTTTGTATATTTTCATTTTCTTCTTGAAAACGATATCCATCTATATTTAGTGATGATGCTTTATAATCATCTATAAATTGTTCTACCCATTTTCTCCTATTCCTTACACCTTCTAAAGACAATGTTGATGTTGGATTTTTAGCGGGATTGGATTGTATTCCTGTTATTTTATGTCTATTCTTAAAAAACTCTACTAAATGAGGATTATATCTTCTTATTCCTTTTTCATCATAATATCCTATATATCCTCCTGCTTCTTTAACTTTCCTGTTTAATCTTTCTCTGCTTAAATAATCATTTGCAATTCCTGGTCTACGATCTTGAAAGAAGTCTCTCTCAGTATATACAATATTTCTTTTGATAAATCTTGTTCCATTTTCATTAACTATTTCAAATATATGATATGGAATTACATTTATATCATTTACATTCCATCCGTAATCCATCTTTTGTGCTATAAATGTACTTCTATCATCTCTTACATATACTTTTGTAGGGTATTGAAACTTTTTTTGCTTATCTATTGGTTTTGAAATATCAGAAACACTTTGGACGAGTTGAATCCCTCTTTGATTTCCTTGCGCTTCTTTCATTACTTTTCCTATATATCCTGTTCCTTTTATTTTAGAGTCAAATATATTTTCTCTTGAAAATAGAATATTGTCTACTGCTTCTTCATAGCCTCGAGGTATATATTTATTAAAATTTTTAGCATCAATAAGACGTGCTACATTTGTATCGCTATATAAAATAGTCGGATTGCATAAACTATTATCATCTCTTAGCATATCTGCATAATAATATCTATAATATTGTTGTCCATCAATTTGATCATCTCCAACTTGTGCTATTAAATACCTGGTTCCATCTTTTCTTGTTCCGCACATATGTTGTAGACTGATACTCTTTTTCTATTGTAAATCGCCTACTAATTCTACGAATTGCTTGTAAATCCATCTCTGCTAATTTGTAATTTGCACAAGGTTCACCTTTACCCGGAATATGAGATGTCTGAAATTTTTTTACATCTTGTCCTAAAAATTCGTATGTTCCTGTATGTCCAGCTCTAAAATTAGAATTATCCCAGGTTAAATCTATTGGATAGTGTTTTCCATTAATTGTTACAATATTCCAAGCATGTCCGACCACCTTTATTTGTTACTCCTGAAACATAATGGCACTCAATTCCCTGTCTATCCATCATCTCTTTAAACATGACAGCATATCCAGCACACACAGTTTGTTTTGTAATAAATCCTCTAAGGCTTCTGATATCCTTTGATAATTTATGCTCATATTTAGGATCATACATAATACTAGTTTTTAGTTTTTCATATATATATACTACCTTTTCAAATTGATCAAAATTTTGCCCTTCTAATCTTTTTTCGATTTTTTCCATCTCAGAAATAATTCGAATAGCTTCATTTCTAGTATAGATAACAGCACTTGTATAATACTCTCCTGTTTCTCCAGTATCATATTTTACATTTCCTAATCTAGAAACTCTTTCTTGGTCATAAGCACCTTCTATTCTTATTGAAATATTTGGAGTTAGTTGTCTTAACATTTCACTTGAAATCCCTCTTGTATTCGGAATTTCTACATATAATTTTTTATGTAGATCTCTCCTTTGTATTTCATTTATTTGTCTAATCATATCAGAATTCAATGTTGATACTTTGATTTTTCCATCATACTGGTTCATTTAATGCACTCCTTTCATCAAATTCTAATAGATTTTGATTTAAAACCAATACACCTTTTTGAATTAATTCTTTATAAAATTTTTTTCCTTCTATATATTGCTCTTCTGATATACCAATTCTTTGTAGATTTGTTAAATTTTCTAGATTACTCGTATCCATAAAATTTGTATTATCAATATGTAATTCTTTTAAAAAAGGTAAATCAAATGTTTCAATATCCATCATAACTGAATATGATAATTGTAAATATTCTAATTTTTTTAATTTATTCACACCAGATATTGAAACTAATCCATTAACAATTGATAGAGATTCTAAGTCACTCATTTCGTACACAAAACTATAATCAACAATTCCACAATTTATAAATCCGACTTCTTTTACTTTTAAATCTTTTAACAAATCTGTATTTTCAAACTCACATCTTTCAAAATATATGCTTTCTAATGTTTCCATTGAAAATAAATTATTTATTGTCTTTTCGTCTATTGTTACATTTTTAAAAAGAATTTTTTTCAAGTTTGAAAAAAACTTTATTACTTCTAAATCAATTTTTTCATATTCTCCATTTATGTTAATAGGATTGATTATAATTTCATCAATTTGCCCTAATTCATCCATCGAAAAATTATTATCCTCTTTATCTAATTTAAACATTATATAATTAGCTAAATCTTTGTTATCAATTTTAATCATATATAATTTCATTCCTTTAATTATTATTCTTTTTGAAAAAATTCATAATTTTCTTCAGAATTTTTTTTAATATACTTTTTTCTTCAGATTCAATCATTTGCTTATTTTCTTGTTTTTCATCACTATTTATTTTTTCTTGCTTTTTCTTATGAAATATATTTTCTGGATTATATATCTCTTGCAATTCTGTCTCAGCTATTCTGTCATTTTCGGAATACATCTCTAACAATTCTTGTTTTTCTTTCTCGTTTTCACACCAATAGTTTAAATTTAACATTGCTAGAAATGCTAATGTTTTCCTCTGCAATCCCTGCTCATCTAAAGGTATATCTATTTTTATATTAGGAGCATATTTTTCATTTTTTTCACTTCTTACTAATTCCATCAATTGATTTGGTATTTTATCTATATATTGAGACTCCATAAGAGATAAAACTGCATATACTTCCGAATACACATTTGACAATTCGCTTTTGTGTTCCATATATTTCCTCTTTCTTTTGTTGTATTTTTCAATTTTTATTCTTTCCAGTCACATTATGAAATTTTTACTAAAAATATTATATCATATCATTTCTATTTTTTCATTATAGATAATAAAAAAGATCACAAATATTTTGTGATCCTCTTTTCGATTTTTATTTTAATTGATTCATAACTTCTTCAGCAAAGTTTTCTTCTTTTTTCTCGATTCCTTCACCTTTTTCAAATCTTGCAAATTCTACAACTTCTGCATCTTTTTGTTTTAATAATTCAGATACTTTCATATTTGAATCTTTAACAAATACTTGATCAACTAAACAAATTTCTTCAAAGAATTTTCTAATTCTTCCTTGTACAATTTTTTCTGCAATTGCTTCTGGTTTTCCTTCATTCATTGTTTGTACTTTTAAAATTTCTTTTTCTTTTTCTACTCTTTCTGCTGGAACTGATTGTTCATTTAAGTATTCTGGTCTAGCTGCTGCAATTTGCATACATAAATCTTTTGCTAGTTCTTTATCACCTTTTGTCATATTGATTAAAACAGCAATTTTTCCGTCTCCATGAATATATGATTCTAATAATCCGTTTGATTCAAATCTTGCAAATCTTCTGATGCTTAAATTTTCACCAATTGTAGCTATTTTTCCTACTAATGCTTCATTAACTGTTTTTCCAGCTTCAAATGTAGCTTCTTGATTTAGTAAATCTTCTACATCTTTTGGATTTTTTTCAACAACTTGTTTTGCTACATTTTTAACAAATGTTTTGAATTCTTCATTTTTAGCAACAAAGTCTGTTTCTGAATTTACTTCTACGATTGCTCCTACTTTTCCATCTTCTGAGATATATGCTTCAACTAAACCTTCAGCTGCAACTCTTCCTGATTTTTTAGCTGCTTTTGCAATTCCTCTTTCTCTTAATAATTCGATTGCTTTTTCCATATCTCCATCAGTTTCTGTTAAAACTTTTTTGCAATCCATCATTCCTGCACCTGTTTTTTCTCTTAACTCTTTTACTAAGCTAGCTGTTACCATTATAAATTCCTCCTTTTTTATATAGAAAAATCACTTCGCAATTTTTCTGTAAATATTATTTTTTATTGAATAAGAACATCATTTGTTCCTATTTAATAAAAAGAATAGAGCAGAAAAGCCCTACTCTTCTTTTATTAAACAAATATTATTCTTCTACTTCTTTGTTTTCTTCTTCATTTGCTACAACTTCTTCAATTGTTGTAGCTTCTTCAGTTGCTGCTACTTCTTCTTGTTCTTCTCCAGCTTCAAAGCTTTCACCTTGTTTACCTTCGATAACTGCATTTGCCATAACATCAGCAATTAATTTTACTGCTCTGATAGCATCATCATTACCTGGAATTGGGTAATCTAATTCTTCTGGATTACAGTTTGTATCAACTAATCCGATTACAGGTATATTTAATTTTTTAGCTTCTAAGATAGCAATTCTTTCTTTTTTAGGATCTACTAAGAAAATAACTCCTGGTAGTTTGTCCATTTCTTTAATTCCACCTAAGTTTCTTTCTAGTTTTTCCATTTCTTTCTTTAATAGAATAACTTCTTTTTTAGGTAATACTTCAAATGTACCATCTTGTTCCATAGCTTCTAAGTCTTTTAATCTTTGAATTCTTTTTTGAATTGTATCAAAGTTTGTTAACATTCCACCTAACCATCTTTGATCAACATAGTACATTCCACATTTTAATGCTGCTTCTTTTACGCATTCTTGTGCTTGTTTTTTTGTTCCTACAAATAGAACTGTTTTTCCTTCTTCAACTTGTTCTTTTAAGAAAGCATATGCTTCATCAAGTTTTTTAGAAGTTTTTTGTAAATCGATGATGTGAATTCCATTTCTAGCTTGGAATATATATTCTGCCATTTTAGGATCCCATCTTCTTGTTTGATGTCCAAAGTGAACACCTGCTTCAAGTAATTGTTTCATTGCAACTACTGCCATTTTTAATTCCTCCCTTTTTGTTATTTCTTCCATAAAGTTCTTTGTTTCTTAGGACCAATTATATTGGCACACCCTTTAAAACTCACTTTATGTGTTTAATACGCTAAATATTATACCAAGTTTTGCCAAAAAAATCAAGTGTTTTTCAATAAAAAAATGTCCTTTTAGAGACGTTCCCGTTTAGGACATTTTTGTCCTTTTAGGGACGTTTCTTTTTAGGCCATTTTTATAAATTTTAATACTTATTTATCTCTTTCACTTCTTTTTCTTTCTTTTTCAATAAGCCTACTGGTTTCTTGATTATATGTTTCTTCATCTATTTCTCCAGTGTCTAATAATTGTTTCCATTCTTCAAGCTCTTTTTCTAATTTCTCCATTCTTTTTTGCTTTTTTTCACTTATATATTCATTTTGTTCGTTTTTCTTTCCATAACTCCATTCTCCTCCATTAAGTGCAATATTTACATTTGTGACCATTTGTGAAAAAAGAAGAATAATATATATAATTCTTATCGCACCTATCCCAAAAAATCCATAACCAAAAATCTTATTTACTGTTTTTAAGTTCATATTTTTTCCCTTTTTAATACATCTATAAATCATTTATATCATAATACGAGAAATGATTCAATAGTGATATATTAAAATTTGACCTTTTTCATTCTTAACAGTTACAGTGACGCATCTCCTAAAATTAACCTTCATCTATATTATCCATTAATTCTCTTGTTTCCTTCCAGCTTAACACTTTTAAACACTCATATTCTTTCGATAGTTTTTTGGAAATTTCTTTTGTATTATCAGTTGATTCTAAATCTGCCACAATAATATTTCTAAAATATTCTTCTCTACCATATAATATTTTAAATAAAATAGACCTTAAAAATCCCTCTATTACCTCTTCTTGGTTTTTGACTCCTATAATTAGATAAATCCCTTTACTTTTAAATCTTGTATATGTATTGATATATATGATATTTTTTATAATTTCATATAAACCATATAAGGCTAATGTCCAAAAAATTGTATTTAATATAAATTCCATATAATTGCCTCCTATGGTTTTATTATATGTTTTTCTTTTTCTTTAGTGCTAATTCTCCTTCCTAAATTCACAAATTTATTTTTATATTTTAATCCAAAAAATAATCCTTTTCCTCTGTGGAATAGGATTATTTTTATTTAATCTAATATAATCAAATTTCAAATCTATTTTACATCTTTGTATCTAGCATAAATTTTATAAGAAATGATTGATATTACTATCATAGCCAATATACCAACTACTACAAGTATGTTCATACCAGCGTTTGGTAATTTTATATTGGCAACTGTATTATCATTTCCCGTATTATTGTTACCTCTTGCTACAACTGTTACTTTACAAGTAGCTGTATGCTCTCCATCACTTGTAGTTGCTGTAATCGTTGCAGTTCCAGAAGATTTAGCTACTACTCTTCCATTAGAAACTGTTGCAACATTCTCATTATCACTTGTCCAAGTAATTAGTTTATTTGTAGCATCTGTTGGTGTTATTGTTGCAGTTAATGTATAACTACTTCCTTCTTGTAAAGTTAATGTATTTCTATCAAGACTGATTCCTTCTACCTCTATACTTTCTACTTTTGTTCCAGACATAGTATATGTTCCTTCATCATATATCGTTGTTCCATCTGAAGTTTCTAACTTAACCCAAACAGCAAATGCTTTATCTCCAGAAAATTGTGATATATCTATACTAAAACTTCCATCCTCTGTTTCTATCCAATTTCCTTCTACATATGTAGGTGTTAATTCTTTTATCTGTGTATTTATTTCAGTTGTCTTGTTATTATATTCCTCTACTTTAACATTATATTCATCCACTTTGTTTTGATAATTCGTTTGCGCTGTTTCATATGCTGTTTTTGCCTCTTCTAATTCTGTTCCTGTTACACCACTATCAATTTTTTCTTGGTAAGCCGCAGCTGCTTCATCATATATTGTCTCTAAATTATCGCATTCTGCTTCTAATGCATCCGTTTCAGATTTAATTGTTTCTAACTCTTTCTCTCCTGTAGTTTTTGTTTCTTCCATTTGCTCATAATCTGTATTACTAATCTCTACTGCTTGATAATATAGAGTATATCCAGTTTGTGAATCATCTATACTAATTTCTCCTTGTCCATTTGTTATTAACATTGGAAAGCTAATTAAAGAATCTGGATCTAGTTCAACTGAATGTGCATTTACATTTGTAAAAGAAGTCACAATCACTCCCATTACTATAAATAACATAATAAGTACTTTTATTTTTTCTTTCATTTCCCTTTTTTCCTTTCTCTTAAGTTTTTGTAATAATACTTTTGTATCTTACTTATTAAATATAGCATATCCTATTTTTATTTGCAACATATTTTGAAAAAAAAAAGAAATGACCTTCATTTGGTCAATTCTTTTCATTTATTATACTAATTGTAATATAGCAACTTCTGCTCCGTCTCCTCTTCTAGGACCTACTCTTAAGATTCTAGTATATCCTCCTACATTTTTACCTGCATATTTTGGAGCAATTTCATTAAATAGTTTTGCTGGTAAATCTACATTTTTACCTTCACTATCTGTTACCTTATTTATTTTTCTCATCATTTTTCTTCTAGCATTTAATCTTGATGGCATATCTTTTTGTCTTTTTTCTGTTTTTTCTTCTTTAACAACTTTTAAATATTCTTTACCATTTTTGCTTTTTACTAATTCTGTTACTTTATTACCTTTAGAATCTAATTTTGCTTTTACAACTTTAACTTCAACTTCTTCAAAGTTATCTTTTTCTTTGATTGCTAGTGCAATAAGACTATCAGCGATTGCTTTTACTTCTTTTGCTCTTGGTAAAGTTGTTTCAACTTTTCCATACATAATTAAATCTGTTGTTAAAGTTTTTAACATTGCCATTCTGATATCTGTTGTTCTACCTAATTTTCTATTTGTAGCCAATTTTTTCACCTTCCTTTAACTAATGTCAGGGGACACATCTTTTTCCAGGGTATTCCTATTGGGACAAGATATGTCCCCTACCCGTATAAATATGTGTTGACCCTACTTAAATTTTTCTTCTTTTTCAATTTATCTCTATTCGTCTTCTTTCGCAAAATCTAATCCTAATGAATGTAGTTTTGCTGTTACTTCGTCAAAAGATTTTTTACCTAAATTTCTTACCTTCATCATGTCTGTTTCAGATTTATTTGTTAAATCTTCTACTGTTGCAATACCTGCTCTCTTCAAGCAGTTAAATGATCTTACTGATAATTCTAGCTCTTCTATTGACATCTCTAATACTTTTTCTTTCTTAGATTCTTCTTTTTCAATCATAACTTGTGTGTTTTTAGCTGCTTCTGATAAATCGATAAACAATTCTAAATGTCCTGTCATTACTTTTGCTGCTAAACTTAATGCCTCATGAGCTTTTAAACTACCATCTGTCCATACTTCTATCACTAATTTATCATAATCTACCATTTGCCCAACTCTTGTATTTTCAACTTGATAGTTTACCTTTTTTACTGGTGTATAGATAGAATCTATTGGAAGTACAGATATATCTTGGTTTGGTTTTTTATTCTTTTCAGATGAATTATATCCTCTTCCTCTATCAGCAGTCATTTCAATCTTTAAATGTCCACCTTCTGAAACAGTGGCAATATGTAAATCTGGATTTAATATTTCTACTGTTCCATCAGTAATAATATCTCCTGCTAATACTTCACCTTCACCTTTATGGTCTATTCTCAATATTTTTTCTTCGTTTTCTGAAAATTTTAACCTAACACTTTTTAAGTTTACTATAATTTCTGGTACATCTTCTACAACATTTGGTACAGTTGAGAATTCATGTAATACGCCATCAATTTTAGCACTTGTTATTGCACATCCTGGTAGTGATGAAAGTAGTATTCTTCTTAAAGAATTTCCGATTGTTACTCCATACCCTCTTTCTAATGGTTCACATACAAATTTTGCATAATTATTTGTATCATCTACCTCTAGACATTCAATATTTGGCTTTTCAAATTCTATCATTTTTACCTCCTAATATTCGAGATTATATCTCAAACTTTTTACAAACTTCATAGGTTTCTTTAGTAAAATCATTATAGTTTTTATTAAACCTTTATAATTAATTTTTACTATTATTTTGAGTAAAGCTCTACTATTAAATGTTCTTCGATTGGAATATCAATATCTTCTCTAGACGCTAATCTTAATACTTTACCACTCATTTTTTCATTATCTTTTTCTAACCAAGCTGGAACTGGTCTCTTAGCAGATTCTTCAATATTTGCTTTGATTGTTGAATTATCTTTTTTGATTTCTCTTACAGTAATTATATCTCCTGGTTTTACTAAGTAAGATGGAATATCTACTTTTTGACCATTTACTTCAAATTGAGCATGATTAACAAATTGTCTTGCTTGTGCTCTTGATGTTCCAAATCCTAATCTATATACAACATTATCTAATCTACTTTCTAATATTTGTAATAAGTTTTCACCTGTTACACCTTTTTTATTTGAAGCCATTTCGAAATATTTTCTAAATTGTTTTTCTCCAACTCCATAATATGCTTTTGTTTTTTGTTTTTCTCTTAATTGAGTTCCGTATTCAGAAAGTTTTGCTCTTTTTTGTCCATGTTGTCCTGGTGCATAATTTCTTCTTGATATACTACATTTATCTGAATAACATCTATCACCTTTTAAGAACAATTTTTGTCCTTCTCTACGGCATACACGACATTGTGCATCTTTATATCTTGCCATTTTATTTCTCCTTTCTTAACTAATGTCAAGGGACACCTCTTTCCTCAGGAGATTACTTCTAGGACAAAATATGTCCTCTCCCTTAGGAATTTGTGCTGACCCTTATTAAACTTTTATCTTCCTCAAATTTTTATTCAATTATACTCTTCTTCTTTTTGGTGGTCTACAACCATTGTGTGGTATTGGTGTTACATCTTTGATGCTACTCAATTCTAGTCCTGCTGTTTGTAAAGCTCTTATTGCTGCTTCTCTACCAGCACCTGGTCCTTTAACAAATACTTCAACTGTTTTTAATCCATGTTCCATAGCTGCTTTTGCTGCAGTTTCAGCAACTTGTCCTGCTGCATATGGTGTACTTTTTCTTGAACCTTTAAATCCTAATTCTCCAGCACTTCCCCATGAAATTGCATTTCCTTGTACGTCTGTGATTGTTACTATTGTATTGTTAAAACTAGAATGAATGTGTGCTTGACCTTTTTCTATATTTTTTCTATTTCTTCTAGCAACTGGTTTTCTAGTTGTTTTATTATTAGCCATTCTCTATTTCCCTCCTTGTTCATATAGAAGTTTCCTTCTTATATTTTATTTCAAGTATGATTTATTTCTTATTTTTTGCTTTTACTAACTAATTTTCTAGGACCTTTTCTTGTTCTAGCATTAGTTTTTGTTCTTTGTCCTCTTACTGGAAGACCTCTTCTATGTCTTAATCCTCTGTAGCATCCGATTTCTGTTAATCTCTTAATGTTTAATGCTACTTCTCTTCTTAGATCACCTTCAACTTTGTATGATTCGTCAATAACTTTTCTGATGCTATTAACTTCATCATCAGTTAAATCTTTTACTCTAGTATCTGGATTAATTCCAGCTTTTTCTAGGATTTTTCTAGAACTTGATACACCAATTCCATAGATATATGTAAGTCCTATTTCTACTCTTTTTTCTTTAGGTAAATCTACTCCTGCTATACGAGCCATATGTTTTTGCACCTCCAAAATATTTTTTGTTTTTCTTATATATTTTATCTTTAATTGTTTTGTCTTAATTCCATTTAAAGGTGAAATGCTACTGGTGTTTACCCCAGTCTTTAAATTTTCTTAAGACATATATATAAACACAAATTTGATATGTAAATCATTTCTGATTTCACAGCCGCTATCCAATTTGTGTTATTAGCATGTTTTTAAGACTATCCTTGTCTTTGTTTGTGTTTAGGGTTTTCGCAAATTACTCTAATTTTCCCTTTTCTTTTTATTATTTTACATTTATCGCATATTTTCTTTACTGATGGTCTTACTTTCATTTTTTGCACCTCCTAAAATAACTTATATATGTATTTGGGTTAATTTTTATCTATTTTATTTTGCTCTCCAAGTGATTCTACCTCTATTCAAATCATAAGGTGAAAGTTCTACTTTTACCTTGTCTCCTGGTAAAATTTTAATGTAATTCATTCTCAACTTACCAGATATATGAGCTAAAATCTGATGTCCATTTTCTAATTCTACTTTAAATGTTGTATTTGGTAGTGCTTCAACCACTACTCCTTCAACTTCTATAACATCTTCTTTTGACAAATTCTTTCCCCCTCCTTAAAGAGCTATTTTTGCACAAAGTTATCCATTGTGTCTAATAACTACTGTATTATACACCATAATTAAAGTATTGTCAATATTTCCGGCTCTTTTTCTGTAATTAAAATTGTGTTTTCATAATGGGCTGCTAAGCTTCCATCTTCTGTAATAATTGTCCAGCCATCATCCAATTCTAAAATGTTTGGTTTTCCTTGAATTACCATAGGTTCTATAGCTAATGTCATACCTGGTTCTAGTCTAATCCCTCTACCTGCTTTTCCATAATTTGGTATACCTGGATCTTCATGCATTTCTCGTCCAATTCCATGACCTTGAAATTCTCTTACTACAGAATATCCTTGTGAATGCACATATTCTCCAATCGCATGACAAACATCTCCAATTCGATTACCTGGCTTTGCATATTTAATTCCCTCAAAAAAGGCTTGTTTGGTAACTTCTACTAATCTTCTTGCTTCTTTAGAAACATTTCCTATCATAAAAGTTCTGGCTGCATCTCCATTAAATCCATTCTTTAATGCTACTGTGTCTACACTCACAATATCGCCTTCTTTTATGACTTTATGTTTTGAAGGAATTCCATGAATGACTTCATCATTGATAGACACACAAAGTGTTGCTGGATATTTAGGAACACCTCTTATTCCTATATCATATCCTTTTTCAGCTGGAATTGCTCCTAAACTTCTCATTGTTTTTTCTGCTATTTGATCTAGTTCCCATGTAGTCATTCCTGGTTTTATTGCTTTTTCTAATTCTTTATATGTTAAAGCAACAACTTTGCAAGCTTCTCTCATTAATTCTATTTCTCTTTTTGATTTTATTGTTACCATTATCATTCCTTCTTTCTTTATAGGATATAAGCAAACACAAAAGTTGATAATATCCTTATCAACTTTTGATTTTATCCTATCGTATTTGTATTTTATCATCCTATTTATTCAATAACTTGATAATATCTTCTGCTACATCTTTTCCCATTCTGTTAATAGCTAAACTTACAGTTTCTGTTTTTAAAACACCTTTCTTATCATAATATTCTACTAATGGACTTGTTTTTTCTTCATAAATTTCTAATCTTCTATTAATTGCTTCTGGATCAGAATCATCTGCTCTTTGTTTTAATGGTGCTCCACATTTATCACAAACACCTTCTTGTTTTGGTGGATTCAATTTTGTATTATATGTTGTTTTACATTCTTGATTTGTGCAAACTCTTCTTGTTAACATTCTATCAATTAATTCTTCTCTAGGTGTTACTAAGTTTACAACTAAATCTACTTTATTTCCATTTTTGCTTAACATTTCATCTAATTTTTCTGCTTGTTCAATTGTTCTTGGGAATCCATCTAATATTGCTCCATTTTTTGCATCTTCCCATGTCAATCTATCTTCTACCATTGGTACAGTTACTTCATCTGGTACTAAATCTCCTTTAGAAATATATTTATCAGCTTCAATTCCTAATGGTGTCTTTTCACTAATATTTTTTCTAAAGATATCTCCTGTTGAAATTTGTGGTAATCCTGTTTCTTTGCTTATCATACCAGCAACTGTTCCTTTTCCAGTTCCTTGTGCTCCTAACATAATGATTATCATAAAAACACTTCCTTTACTTTAATTATTTTAGGTTAGACAAATCTCACTTTTCGAGAAGTTTTTCTATTTTGCTTACTTAACTATATTTATTTAATTCTAAAAAAAGTGTATAGATTTGTCAGCGCGAAAAACTGCTTGACAATTTTTCTGTGCATATTGTTTTAAAATTATAAAAATGTAATCTTTATATAATTTTACAATAACCTTTTCAATATTTATTCTATAAATAAATATTGAAAAAACTATTTTGAATTGCCAAAAAGGACGGGGATTTTGGCAATTCTAGATTTACTAATAAAAGATTGAAAATTGCCAAAATAGCCCCATCCACTTTGGCAACTTGTTCAATTTTATTTCTCTAAGAATCCTTTATAATGTCTCATTGCTAATAAAGATTCTAGTTGTTGAACTGTTTCTAGAGCAACACCTACAACAATTAAGATTGATGTACCTCCAAATGCAATATTTAGGTTTGTAAATCTTAGTAACATAGGTATAATTGCTATAACTGCTAAGAATAATCCTCCAAATAATGTTAATTTAGAGATAACAGATGATAAATATTCTGTTGTTGGTTTTCCTGCTCTGATTCCAGGGATAAATCCACCATTTTTCTTAATATTATTTGATACTTCTGCTGGATTAAATGTAGCATACGTATAAAAATAAGTAAATCCTAAAATCAATAATAAATATACAATTGCATTAGCTATTGAATATCCAATTCCTACATTTGATGTTGATGTAGCAATTGAGAAATTATATAGTCCTGCTAAAAATCCAGATTGACTTGCAATATCTGGTACAAATATTTGAATAATCATTGCTGGGAATGTCATAAATGATGAAGCAAAGATTACTGGCATAACCCCTGCCATAGCAAGTTTTAATGGGATATGTGTATTTTGTGCTCCTACCATTTTTCTTCCAACTACTCTTTTTGAATATTGTACTGGTATTCTTCTTTCTGCTTGTTGTACGAATACAACTCCAGCAACTAAAATAATTGCTCCTATTACAATACCAATTGCTAGTAATAATCCTGTTGTACTAAATATTCCATTGGCTACAATAAGATTCCATAGTGTTACGACTCCACCTGGTAATCCTGAAATAATACCAACAAAGATTAATAGTGAAATTCCATTTCCAACACCTTTATTTGTAATTTGGTCTCCAAGCCACATTAATATAGATGTACCTGTTACTAAACCTACTACAACTAAAGCTCCTGTTAAGAATGAATTGTCAACAAATATTCCACTTGATTGATATGCAAAATATATACCAATTGATTCTACTAAAGCAAGTATAATCGTTAAAATTTTTGTATATCTATTGATTTTCTTTCTTCCTTCTTCTCCACCTTCTTTAGTTAATCTCTCTAATGAAGGTATAATCATTGCTAGCAATTGTATAACAATTGAAGCAGTGATATATGGACTGATTGACATTGCAAAAACAGAAAATCTAGAAAAAGCTCCTCCGGAAATCATATCAATTAATCCTGCAATTCCTTGCGTATTATTCATAGCATCATTTAATGCGATACTATCTACTCCAGGTACAGTTATATAACACCCTAATCTAAATACAACGATTAGTAATAATGTATATAATAGTCTTTTTCTTACATCAGGTGTTTTTAATGCGTTTTTTAACGTTTTAAACAATTAAACCACCTCTGCCTTTCCGCCTAAAGCTTCGATTTCTTCTTTTGCTTTTGCTGTAAATCTTTTGGCTTTTACATTTAATTTTTTCTCTAATTTTCCTGTTGCTAATATAACAATTCC
>CALXXJ010000026.1 GCA_944392665.1 uncultured Clostridia bacterium
GTAGGAGTCTGGGCCGTATCTCAGTCCCAATGTGGCCGTTCAACCTCTCAGTCCGGCTACTGATCGTTGCCTTGGTAGGCCGTTACCCCACCAACTAGCTAATCAGACGCAAGCCCATCTGTTAGCGGATTGCTCCTTTCCCACTGTGAGGATGTCCTCACTATGGCATATGCGGTATTAGCAGTCATTTCTAACTGTTGTTCCCCTCTAACAGGCAGGTTGCTTACGTGTTACTCACCAGTCCGCCACTAACCGCTCCAATAGTAAACTAATGGTTAAGTCCGTTCGACTTGCATGTCTTATGTGCGCCGCCAGCGTTTATCCTGAGCCAGGATCAAACTCTCTTGTTTTTCGGTCCGCAATAAACTTCGTATTGCTGTGTCAGATTTCGTCAAAATTTATTCGATGTACATTTAAGTACTATCTCATAAATTTTTCCTCATCTTCCTTGCACTACTCGTTTCTTCCGAACCTTATTAATAATTTATCTCAAATCATTTCTGATTTTTATAAATCAAACTAAAGTGTTTTTTCAAGCTCTTTAAACTTCTTTCTTTTTTGGCTAAAAAACTTTTAAAAAATTTACTTGTTCGGTACTCTATTTCTTTCAAAATATTTTCCGCTTCGGTTTATTCTCTAAAGGATTTTATTGTTTACTTTTCAATGTACTTTTTTTGTTCCTCTTGTGGAACGAATTGCATTATACTATACCTTGTTTTGTTTGTCAAGACTTTTTTTGACATTTTTTTATTTTTTTATTTGGGCAAAATAAAAAACTAGTAATGCTCTTTTTTTGTCTTATTCTATTATGTAGTATTATTACTAATTCTCTTGTTATTTTTTATTATTTTGTCTGTTGCAAGGTACTTATTTATAATAGCATTTTTATTTTTTTATGTCAATACTTTTTTTCGATTTTTTTTATGTTTTTTTGTGGAAAGTTTTGACATAAAATCTACAAGACGATTTGTAGTAAAATTATATTAACATCTTTCCGCTTTCCTGTCAATACATTTTTTAAATTTTTTTAATTTTATCTGCTTTATTGGTTTCTGTTCAGACTAGTGTACCAGGGGGGAAGTATTTATAAATTATTTCATTACGAATGTGATTGGAAAATATTTAGAAATTCTTAAAGCATTTTTTGGAAAATGTTCACGTCGAACGTAGTGAGGACTAAGTGAAAGGGTGCCATAAAATGATTTTAGAATTTCTTAATATTTGTATTGAACCGAGTAATAAATAATTTATAAATACTTCCCCCCTGGTACACTAGTCTGAACAGAAACCTTTATTATAATTAGATAAAAAAACAGGTAAAGAGGATTTCGAAAAATATCCTTTTTACCTATTTTATATTATTTGATTTCGTTACCGCACGCCTTTCTTATTGTATAGGAAAAATCAACTTTTATCTTGACCACATATAAGATTTTTTTGCATACAACAAGGTTAGGCTTTCTTATATACTATAAAAATACATATCATATCTAATAAGTAAATAATAACATTTGATACATTTTGTAGAAACAAGTTCTCTTTGTAAATATTTAATCTCTCACTATATAATTCCGCACTTTGTGTATATATTTGTAACGCTTCTTTTTCAGTCATAGATTTTCTAGCAACCATATTTTGTATTCCATTTGTTCCTGTTTTATAAAATAATTCTGACCAACTTGACTCACCTTTTATCAAAATATCATTAAAACTAAACATATATCTTTCTTCTTTATCTTGAATCTCACTCATATCTTCCCATTTTATACTTGGATTCAAATTTAATTCATAATATGTGTTCAAATCTCCAGATTGTATAGCACTATTTAATGTTTCTATTTTATTATCTGCTTCATTTACATTTATAAGACCAATTATAATTTTAGTACATAAGATTATTACAATGATTATACTAGAAATAGTAAGTATTCTTTTGGGACTTATATTAATTGTTATTTTTGAATTTATTATATCTTTAAAAAATAACACCAACATAACCATGACAATATTCGCTATCAAGATTTTATAGATTGTAATCATAGCGAAATAAGTATAATTCACCATCCAAATATCTGATAATTCGGATATTGTATTTATAAATTTAGAATATCCTTCATCTATAATCAATAAGATAACTAATGGTATTATATAATATTTAACAATATTCTTAATAAAAAAACTATCAAATCGTGAAAAATCAATATTATCTAAAAACTTACATAAAATCAAAACAGCTAATATGGAAACATAACTAAAAATTCCACTTATCAATTTTGTTAATAGTAAATTGATTCCTAAAACGATAATATTAATAATTATAATACTTTTTTTATTGGTTATTTTTTCTTTCAATTTTAAATTTAATAAAATAACTGTAATTATAGCAAAAAATATTGGTAAATAATTTAATGCTATTTGCATATTTATTCCTATACTTTCAGTAAATACTATTATCATTACAGCTATTACAAGCAACATTGCCCCTTTTCTTTCTATCATTAAACTTCCCCTTTTATATTCTTATACTTGTTTATGTGTTTCGTGTGTTATGAATTATTATCTCATCCTTTTCATCTTCTATATTTTTTGCTTCCTTTATCATTTTTATTTGTTTTCGTATTTTTTTATCTATAATCTCATTGATACTTTTATTTATTTCTATATAATCTTTCTAGTACAATAATAAACATTGCATGACTCCAGCCTAGACCGATTACCCAATTTGGTTTTAATGTATTATTATCAATCTGTTCTCCTATAAAATAATGTTTTCCAACTGTTTTTACAACAAAATCAAATGTCTCTTTGGCTTTTTGCTTTTCACCTGCATCTAAATAATATAATGTCATCCATAAATTTGATATTGGCCATGGGTTTCCATTCATATAATGATCTTGTTCAAATCTTTGATATCCTCCTGTATAAGTTCGAATACTTAAATTCATTTTTTCAATTGTATTTAGTATTTTTCTTTCTTTTGGCTCAAATACATGAAATGGTTCTACTGCTCCTAACATACTGATGTCCATTTTTTTATCTTCTGTATTTCTTAAATAAGAATTTGTTTCTTTATCATACATTTTTTCATTAATAAAGTTTTTAATTTCTGTTTGTAGGTATTGTAATTCTTTTTCTGATTTTAATATTTTCTCTTCCTTTAATCGATTATTATCAAAATCAGAAACATTTTTATCTAATATTCTATACATTTTCATGATACATTCAAAAGCAGCATAAATACTTGATAAAGAATATAGATGAATACCTTCATGCATTTCCCAAATATCATAACTTACATGTATCTTATCTTTGTTAGAATAAAAACTATTTTCAATTTCTTCTTTTACAATGTCTCCATTTAGGTCTTTTATTTCAAGCCATTGTTTTACATATTTCTTTAAAAAGTCTACTGCTTTTTCACACATTTTTAAATTGTCTTTTAAAAATTTTTCAGATTTTGTATATTGATAATGCTCATAAACACCATATACAACACTTGCTGTTTCATCCACTTGATATCCCCAACAAGGTGCTAATTTCCCATCTGTAAAAAATCTTTGTTCCCACATACCATTTTTACTTTGTGTCATTTTGCAAAACGTTTTATAAAATTTTTCTGTTTCTTTTTGCATATTTAAAATATCCATTGCCTTTGTAATAAATACAGCATCTCTTGGCCAACAATAAGCATATCTTCCACAATGGTTAAAATATTCATCTACTTCTGGTGATGCAATAATTCCACCAGTTTCTTGATTTGTTAATAATGGAAATAATAAAATGGTACGTTTATAAATTTCAAATATTTTTTCTTCATAACTATTTTGTGGTTCTTTCAAGTTTAATCCATTATGTGCTTTTAAGTATTTTCTCCAATAACTTCTTGTAGCAACACATTCTTTATTCAAATCTTTTCTTCTGATTCTATCCACTTCATCTTCTATATCAGATATGTTCTTATTTTCATCAGCCATAATACAAATTTCAATTGTTTTTTTCTCGTTAGGATGAATAACCCCTATTTTGTAGCTAATACTTGAATCTTTAGACATACCAATATAATCTTTATCATATATTTCTGTTTGTCTAATTGTTTCTTTGCTTCCATGAATTTGATGTTTGTTAATTTTGTAATCTTTAGCAAATGTAGAAATAACGAAATCGTGGGCATATTGAAACATCCCATTCTCTATTACTTTACAACTAACATGGTTATTTTCATCTGACAATAATTCTGCATGTATAAAGAATTCGATATCTAAATCTATTTTGCTATCATTAATAAATGTATATTTTTTTAATAATACATTATCTTCTTTTATTAATGCACAATCCGTTTGTAGCATTGTCAAATTAAAATATGTATTCGTAACTTCTGTATTCAAAACATTCGTATCTGTATCATAATATTGTTTATATACATTATTGATATCGTCATGTAAATAAATTAAATCAGAATTATTTATTTTCACACCTGTATGAAAAAAACTGATATATTGTCTATTTTCTCTTGAAGGAAAGTATAGTCTTTGTAATTCTCCTTTTGAAGTATATGTTGCGAGCATTTTTTTATTTCCTATAATTGCTTCATTAAAATACTTATTCTCCATTTTATTTTCTCCTTCTATCCCTCTATTACATTTAAGATTTGTTTCTCCAAATCTTTTATCTTTTCATTAATTCTAAAGATATCTTCATCTCTTAAACTCTCATCTTGTAAATCTTGATGAACATAGACTTCCATATCTTTTAATTCTTCTTTTAATTTTCCTAATCTTTGTAGAATTTCTGATTTAATTGTTTTATTTACTCTTCTTTCTATCTTATGTGTCATAACAATTTCATCATTTAGTTCATATGTTTCTCCAAATTCAGGAATTGTTACACCTATTTTTGTTTCTTGTTCTATCTTGTCTGCCAATATATCTTGTGATTCTGGTTCTCCATGTACTAAAAAGATATGTTTTGGTTTCTTTATATAAGAATAAATACAATTCATCAATAATTCTTGATCAGCATGTCCTGAATATCCTTCTATATATTCTATTCTTGCATTGACTGCAATTTCTTCTCCAAATATTTTAACTGTTTTTGCTCCATTAACAATACTATATCCTAATGTTCCTGGTGCTTGATATCCAACAAAAAGAATTGTACTTTTTGGATTCCATAAATTATGTTTTAAATGATGCTTAATTCTTCCAACTTCACACATACCACTTGCTGATATAATGATACTTGGTGTCTGATCTTCATTTAATGCTTTTGATTCATCTGCTGTTTTTGTAAATTTTAGTCCTGGAAATTCTAGCGGATTATCTCCTCTCATAATTTCTTCTTTTGTTTCTTCATCAAAAATTTCTGTGTTTTCTCTAAACACTTCTGTTGCAGATATTGCTAAAGGACTATCTACATATACAGGTGCTTTCATAATCGTTTTATATTTTCTTCTAAATTCTTCATCATCGCCATATTCATCTTTTAATTTGTTGATTTCATATAAAATTTCTTGTGTTCTTCCAACTGCAAAAGATGGAACAACAACCGTTCCGCCATTATCTAATGTTTCTGACACAACATCTAAGAAAATTTGTGCCTTTTCATCATTTCTCATATGAAGTCTACTTCCATAAGTAGATTCCATAACAAGAAAGTCTGTATCTTCTATCATAGTTGGAGGACTTAACAATGGAATATCATTATTTCCAATGTCTCCTGTGAAAACCGTTTTGGTTACTTTTTCTCCTTCTTTTACCCATACTTCTATAATACTAGAGCCCAACATATGTCCTGCATCATTAAATCTAACATGTATTTCTGGTGTTATTTCAATTATTTGATCATATTGAACAGGTTCAAATATTTCCAAACATCTTACTGCATCTTCTGCAGTATAGATTGGTTCTATTGGTTCTTCACCTTTTCTTTTTCTTTTTTTATTTTTCCACTCTATTTCTGTTTCTTGTATATGTCCACTATCTGGTAACATCAATGTGCATAAATCACAAGTTGCCTTATGTGCATATACTTTATTTCTAAAACCTTCTTTGTATAATTTTGGTATTCTTCCTGAATGGTCTATATGTGCATGTGTCAAAAGCATAAAGTCAATTTCTAAAGGGTTAAATTCAAATTCTTGACTATTTTCCATTTCTTGTTCTGCTTTTCCTTGCCACATTCCACAATCTACTAAAAATCTTTTTCCTGCTCCTTCTACCAAAAAATTGGAACCTGTTACTGTTCTAGTTGCTCCTAAAAATGTAATTTTCATAAAAACCTCCATTCGAGCAAATTTATGCTCTAGCAAACTTTAATTAAATACTTTTATTTTTTTATTTACTTTTACTTCTAAATCTTTCTTATTGATGTTTCCAAAATCTTTTAGTTCTACTTTTTCTTCAAAGATATCATCATCAAATAATTGAATATATACTTTATCTTTTTCTTTTATCAACTTTATATATATATCTTCTAATGTAAGTATTCTAATTGTAAATATATTCTTTAATATTTCATCATCAATTTCCTTATTTTTTGAAGTTACGATTATCACTTTTAATTCTTGTGCTTTATCTAATAGTAATCTTCTAGTTTCTTGTAATTCTTTTTGAATGCCTTTTACTTCACTTATATTTGTTTGTTCATCAAATGGTAATATGGTATAATATCTAAATTCATATATGCAATCCATAATTTGTGATTTTTCATTTATTTCTTTAATTTTTAATTGATAAGCTTTTAGAAAAACGTTTTGTAATTTCATAAGCATCTTATCTATTTCTTTTTCAACATCATCAATTTCTACCAATTTCAAATATTCATATTTCTGTTCCATTTCTTTTTTGTATGAAACATATTTTTTTGGATTTAATAATCCATTTAATTTTTCTAATTCTTCTAGTTTTTCATCTCGCTCTTTTTTCATGACTTTTGATAAGACTCTTACACTAAATATTTTTTTCTTTAGTGGCAATTTTTCATTTCGTTTTATGTATTCTTCTTCTAATAATTTTTTATCATTAACTGTTTCATCAATGATTTTAATTTCTTTTGTTAATTTTCTTTTTTGTTTTGTAATCATCTCAATGTATTTTTCTTTGTTGTCAATTTTCTTTAGTGTTTTTTCAATTTCTTTTTTTTCCTTCGTAAATTCTCCTTTTTTATTTGGATTATATTTCAACTCTAATAAAACTGATAATTTTTCTATTACTTTTAATATATCTTTTTGATTTTTTGCACCGTATTTTTCTTCTAGTCTATTTTTCAAAAGCTCCATATAGTCAATAATAAATTCTTTATTTTTTATCCATTTTTCTAAAAATTCTTGTCCTAATAAAATCCTTAAATTTTGATAAATCAGATTATAACTAACACTTTCGATTTCACTACAAGTGGTTGTCCATGAATATCCATTAAAATCTCTTAATGGTTCTACAGTTTCAATATTATTTCCTATATTAATGGCATTTGATAATGTTTCCCAAACAATTGAATAATCTTTTTTTATTATGGCATCTTTTTTACTTATTTTTGCAATGCAATATAATAATTTTCTCTCTATTGGATAACAAATAATTTTTTTCTTTTCTTTATCTACTAAAAAAGTTTTGTCTCCTAAAATATTGACTTCTTTGGAATTCATTTTACATATGGTCATACTATCACAATTTTCTTGTATCATTTGAATAAATCGTTCGATATATTCTTCTTTATTCATGACATTTCTTTTCGTTTTTTCATAATCTTTGTAAGATGCTTCTATTTTATACAATATACTTAGAAGAAGATTTTTAGCACTTTCGTCAAATGATTTTTTTTCTAATATCATTTCAAGTTCATTATTATAATCCTTTTTTACAATTTTATTTAGAAGCTTTTCCTTTTTCTTTTTCTTTTGCATAATCTTCTCCTTTCTTTAGTTTATTGTGTGACTGCATCATTATCTTTTGTCCCCATCTTCAATTCATTTAATTTATCTAATGTCATTAATACTTCTCTTGGTTTACTTCCTTGGTATCCAGAAATAACCCCTCTTTCTTCCATTTGGTCAATAATTCTTCCTGCTCTTGCATATCCTACTTTAAATCTTCTTTGGATAAATGATGTAGAGGCTTGTCCTGTTTCTACGACTGTTTGAATAGCATCCATTAAAAATGGATCTGTATCATCATCTGCTGCTTGTTCTTGTGCTAATTCTTTATCTGTTTTATTGTTGTTTTCTATACTTTCTAAAATATCTTCACTATAGGTTGCAGTTCCATTAGATTTTACAAAGTCTACAATCTTCTCTACCTCATCATCTGATACAAAAGCCCCTTGTACTCTTGATGGTTTTGGAGCTCCTGAAGGGAAGAATAACATATCTCCTTTTCCTAACAATTTTTCTGCTCCCACTGTATCTAATATGGTTCTTGAATCCACTTGTGATGATACCGCAAAAGCAATTCTTGACGGAACATTTGCTTTTATTAATCCTGTAATTACATCAACAGATGGTCTTTGTGTTGCAATCACTAAATGCATTCCTGCCGCTCTTGCTTTTTGTGCTAGTCTACAAATAGCTTCCTCTACATCTTTTGCTGCTACCATCATTAAATCTGCTAACTCATCTACAATAATGACAATTTGAGGAAGTTTTCCAACTCCACCTTCTTTTTCAATAGCTTTATTATAGCCTTTTAAATCTCTTACACCTTTGCCAGCAAATTTGTTATATCTATCATCCATTTCTTGAACTGCCCAAGCTAATGCTCCTGCAGCTTTTTTAGGATCTGTTACAACTGGAATTAATAAATGTGGTATTCCATTATACACAGATAATTCAACAACCTTTGGATCTACCATAACCATTTTTACTTCACTAGGTTTTGCATTATATATGATACTGGTGATAATTGTATTAATACATACACTTTTACCAGAACCTGTTGAACCTGCAATCAAAACATGAGGCATTTTAGCAATATCAGCTAATTGTGTATTTCCTGCAACATCTTTTCCTAAGGCAACAGTTAATTTTGATTTATTTTCCTGGAATTCATCACTTTCTAATACTTCTCTTAAATGAACTGTTTCCTTTTCTTTGTTTGGTACTTCTATACCCACTGCTTGCTTTCCTGGTATTGGCGCTTCAATTCTTATCGTTTCTGCTGCTAAATTTAAAGCAATATCATCTGCTAAGTTTGCAATTTTACTAACACGAACACCTTCTGCTGGTTTTAATTCATATCTTGTAATAGCTGGTCCTACAGAAACATTTTCCACTTTTGCAGATACACCAAAACTATATAATGTTTTTTGTAATTTTGTTGCTGTATCTGTTAATGCTTTTGCTCCTCCTTTTAAGGCCTTTGCTTTTCCTTTACTTAATAATTCGACTGGTGGATATTCGTAATGTTCATCTTCTACCACCATAGCATGTTCTAATTGAAGGACCTCTTTTCTCTTATCTTCTTTCTTTTCTTCCTCTTGTTTAAATAAATTGTTTTCTATGACATCTGGTTGCATTTCTTTTTTACTATCTCTTGTTAAAGGTTCTAAATCATCATTTGAATGGTCATATTTTTTTAGTCCTTTGGTATTTTCTGGTTCATCTAATATTCTACCACCAAAATTAATTTTTATTTGGTTATCCATTAGTTCTTTATCTTTTTCTGCTTTTGCATTAGCAATTTTTTCTGCTTTTATTCTAGCTCTTTCTGCCATTTTCTCTTCACGTTCTCTTTTTCTTCTTTCTTGTGCAGTTTCTTTGATTTCTTGTTTATTTCTTTCTTCTTTTTCTTCTAGTCTTTCTTCTCTTTTATTCTCAATTTTCTCAACAAACATATTGATTATATCAGACATGTTAATTCCAAAAGTAAATACTAAAAATACAATAGCCACACCTATACAAAGAATAACCGCACCAATATCACCTAATAGTTTCGCAAGTGGAACCGCTGCTACTGCTCCTAATGCTCCTCCTCCTTTATCCTGTTCTCCAAGATAATAGGCATCTTTGACTACTTCTGATAATTCTTTATTAGATTGTAATTCTCCACTTGAAATCTGAATAACACTAAATAAAACAGACATACTGATAATGAAAGCGGCATATTGTACTAATTTAGACATCATCATTTCTCTATCATCAGTTGCTAATTTTATTCCAATTGCAAATCCTCCAATTGGAAGTATGTATTGCATAATTCCAAAAATGCCACCTAATATTTCATGTAATTTGATTCCTATAATTCCAGATTTTGTATATATTAAAACACCTAGCAAAATACTTAGCATAATGATAATTACAACTGCTAAATCTAATTTAGATGCTTTTTTCTTACTTTTTTTATATCTTCTTTTTTTCGCCATTTCTATCATCCCTTCTCATCTAAACGAACACTATTCTTTTTTCTCTATTCTAGAACAATAGGGCTTTTTCAAACAATTTTTTTGTTTTTAACATTTTAAAGCCCGCATCTTTCCTTTGTATAACTTATCTGTAGCTCGCTATCCTTCGCATAGCTAAGAAATGTTCGGCGCCCAATTTTACATTAGTAAAATTGGTGTGCAACATTGTTTTCATTATGTTGAAGGAAAATGAATTTTTCTTTAACATAATGAAAGTCAGAAATCAAAAGTCTTAATTTCTCTTTGACTTCTGAATCTGACTTCTGATTACTATTTTAATTCTTTTCTACTATTTTGTATTGTTTTTATGGTATCTTGTAATGAAATTTCCATTAGTTTTAATGCTTCTGACATATTTGTTTCTAATTTTTCTAATGTTTCTTTCATAACATCTTCTGTATTTCCTAATAAACTATCTGCATATTCTTTTGTACCTTTTGATATTTCTCTTGACATTTCATTTGCTGTTTCAATAATTTCTGTTTTTTGATCATATGCTTTTCTTGTAATTTCATGTTCATCTATCATCGCAATAATTCTGTTTTCAGCCTCTTTTACAATTCCATCTGCTTCTTTTTGTGCTTCTACTAATATTCTCTGTCTTTCCTCTTTTACCCATTTTGCTTGTTTTAATTCGTCTGGTAGTTTTAAACGAATTTCTTTTATCAAATCTAACATTTCTTCTTTATCTACAACACTTTTAGAAGAAAAAGGTAAGTTCCTACTTTTTTCTAACAAATCCTCCAATGTTTCTAATAATGTAAAAATCTCCATGGTTTTGCCCCTTTCTACTATTATACCCCTCTTAAGAATATAAGATATGCACGTCCATATTTTCGTACGTCTTTTATTTCACAATTTATATTTTTTAAATTTTCTAGTATCCTATCACTATCATCTGTTTCTATAATTATCGTTGTATTATCTTTTAATAAATCTTTTTCCATTAGCATTTTTACTGCTTCAATTGCAAAATCGGTTTTATATGGCGGATCTAGAAAAATAATATCTAACTTTTCATGTATTCTATTTGTTAAAACCTCTTTAAAATCTGCCTGATATAATTCTGTATTTTCTAAAGCATGTGTTTTTTCTATATTTTTTCGAATTACCATACATGCTTCTTTTGACTTATCACATAATATAGCCTTTTTAGCTCCTCTACTGATTGCTTCAAGTCCAATTGCTCCACTTCCAGAAAATAGATCTAAAAAAATAGAATCTTGTATATCATTTTGAATAATATTAAATAATGATTCTTTCACTCTATCTAAAGTAGGTCTCGTATTTTCTCCTTCTAACGTATATAATTTTGTTCCTTTTGCTTTTCCTGCTACAATCCTCATCTTTTCCATTATATTAGTTTAAAAAAGAATTAGTATATTGCTATTTTTTAAACTAAGCCTTTCTTTACTATTATCATTTTAACCCTTTTTCTTTTAAAGTCAATACTATTCATAGAAATGTAACATACATTTAACAGTTCTGTAATATATTTCCCTAATTGTAATATTTTTCTCTTGTTTCCTACTTTTTTCTTTCGTTTTTATATTTTTCTATATTTGCTGATTTTGATTTGTCGACACGAAAAATTGCTATGCAATTTTTCTGTGCAATGTTGTCTTTTGGTTGAATAGGAAAAGACTATCCAACATTGTAGATAGTCTTTTGTAAAAATATATGCTAATCCTCTTTATTAACATCTTTTAATAATTCTAATTGTGAAATTAAAAGTGATTCCATTTTTGCTTTATATATATCAAATTGTTTTTTTATATCATCTAATTCTTTGGTTTTTAATACGATTTGATTCTCTAATTCATCTGCTTGTTGTTTTGCTGAACTCTTAGCTTCAGTTATAATTTGATCTGCTTGTTGTTTTGCTACATTTTTAATATCTTCTGCAGTCTTTTGTGCCATAACCAATGTGTTTTGTAGAGTAGATTCTATTGTTTTATAATGCTCTAAACTTTTATTTAGTTCCTCTACTTGTGCTCTTAGTTCGGTTATTTCTTTATAATTTTTGCCATAATCAGCTGTTAAATCATCTAAAAAATCATCAACTTCTTCTACATTATAACCATTCATCATCTGTTTAGAGAATTTTTTATTTTCTATATCTAATGGTGTAATCATATTTCCTCCTTTAGAAAGGCGCAAAGACCCCTTGATATTTTATATAATTAATTAATTCCATTATTTTTTAACCATGAAACGGATAATTTACTTTTAATTTCTTCTCTAGCCATTTCATTTGTAATTTCATAATTTGATGGTGCTACTAAGAAAATAGAATTTGATACTTTTTGAATATATCCATCTAAAGCATATACACCACCACTAATAAAATCTACAATTCTTCTAGCGACATCTTTATTTACATATTCAAGATTAACAATTACAGATTTTCTTTCTTTTAGAAAACTGCATATCTCATCTGATTGTTCAAATGTTGTTGGTTGAGAGATAACCATCTTTATTGCATTTGGTTGACTTTGTTGCATGTTTACAACTTTATTATTATTTTTTCTTCCAAATCTTTTTTTATCTTCTTCTTCCTCTTGTTCATTATCATAATCATAAATATCTTCATCTTCATACTCTTCTGGTTCAGCTGAGTCCATACCAAATAGCCCCCAAACTTTGTCCATTAACGCTCCTGACATAAAAAAACCTCCTAAATTACTTCATTTGTATTCATTTGTACTAAGTATCTACTTTTTTTTTATCATTGTCAATAGTTTTTTAAAATGTAATATTATTTTAATGTTTTTGTAATATTTTTGTAACATTATTCTTCCACATTTGTTAAGTCTGGATTTAATATTACTTCATCATATAAACTAATCTTTCTATAAGAAATAATTTCATCATTCGAAAACCCTAATTCTTTTAATTCTTCTGTATCATATGGTTCTACAATAGAATATTTTTCTCCTTCTTTTTTTACTTTTACTAACAATTTATTCAAATATCCAGCTCTATTTCTCACAACATATGTTAAATCATTTTCTTTGACAATTGCTTGGTTTGGAACTTTTAATCCATTTTCACTCCACCAAATTAAATCAAACGAAATCTTTCTATAACTGATTAGTTCTTCCACACCTTTTTCAATTTTTAGTATTAAAACTCTGTCATCATTTTCTTGCAAAACATATGTAATTTCTGCTGAAACCTCTGAACCACTTGGCAATCTTACTTTTACTTTATCACCAACTTCTGCATTCTTTGCTTCTTCTGTATTACTAATTGTTGCAATATAACAATATGTATTATCAATAATTTTTCCACTTTCTTCATTAGTTGGTACAATTTTTCCTGTTTTTAAATCTAAATTTTCTAAATATTCTTTGGTTAATGTTGCAAAACATTCTTCTGTTGGTTTTAATACATCTTCTAATCCATCTACTTTATATGATACCACTCCACTTTTGCTTGAATTTACATATTCTGCTCCTGAATTTAGTTCATTTTCATAATTTTTTCTTTCTTCAATTAGTTCCTTCAAATAAGATCCTTGTGGGCTCAATTCTCCTGCAATATTGGCCTTTTTAGTAATTAATTCATTGATTTCTTTTTTATATTCTTCTAATTTTGTGGTATCATTAATACTACTAATTTCTAGTAATTTTTGCTCTATTTGTGTTTCTAATGATATCATATCAGCTTTCAATAATCCATTTTCTGTTTGAGTTTGATTCTGCATTGCTTCTTGGATTTTTGTATCTAGTTCTGCAATTTTTTCCTTTAATGAATCTTCGTTTTTCGTATAATATCTAAATACAGCTTCATTAACTGCAACCCTTTCTCCTTCTGCTTTTATTTTTTCCATTCCATTTTTATAGTTTTCACCTTGTATCACCACTTCATCTCTTATCACATATCCAATGTCTGTTTCTTCTGAATATAGAGTTCCTTCCTCTATAGTAAAAACATCTGTTGGTTGTTTAATTAGTAAATATATTGTATAGATAAGATATATAACTACTAGAAAAATAGCAATATAAATAATCACTTTTTTATCGAATTTCATTTTTGGCTTCGTATTCTTATTTTCCTTTTGTTTCTCTTCCAAATTTTCTTTTTCTTGTGGTTTCAATTTTTTATCATTCCTTTCATCAAGGTTCTCTGATTTCTAATCCGTCTTTTAAAATAATATTTATATTGTTTTGTATTGTATTTTCTGCATTTAACCATATTGTTTGTTTATTTTTTCTAAACCAGGTTAATTGTCTTTTAGCATACCTTCTTGTTTCCATCTTTATTTTTTCTATCATTTCTTCTTTTGTTAACTTTCCTTTTAGATAATCCACAACCTCTTTATATCCCAATCCTTGCATAGCAGTTGGAAATGTATCATATTTTTCTAAAATCTCTTTTACTTCTTCGATTAGTCCTTGTTCTATCATCATATCTACTCTTTTATTGATTCTATCATATAATTTTTGTCTATCCCAATCTAATGCATACACTTTATAATCATATTCTACTTCTTTTTTTCTGGATTCTATTTCTTGCTCTGTCTTTGTTTTTCCTGTTGCATGATAGATTTCTAATATTCTTAATATTCTTTTTTTATCATTTGGACTAATTTTTTCTATTGCTTTTTCATCAATTTGTTTTGCTTTTTCATATAATACTTCTAATCCTTTTTCTTCTACTTCCTCTTCTAATTTTTTCCTATATTCTTCATCCAATTTAATATCTTGATACTCGATTTCATAAATCAAACTATCTAAATATAAACCTGTACCACCAACAATAATTGGCATTTTTCCTTTTTCAATAATTTCTTTTATGGCTTTTTTAGCATCTGTTTTATAATCTGCTACACTATATCTTTCTTCTGGTGACACACATCCTATTAGATAATGTTTAATTCCTTGCATTTCCTCAAGTGTTGGCTTTGCTGTTCCAATATCCATGTCTTTATAAATCTGCATAGAATCACAAGATACAATTTCACCATTTATTTTTTTTGCTAATTCTATTGATAATGCTGTCTTTCCAGATGCTGTTGGCCCACATATAACAATTACTTTATTTTTCTGCATTTCGCACCTCATTACTTTCTAGCAAATTTTCTTTCAATATCATATTTTGTCATTTTAATCGCTGTTGGTCTACCATGTGGGCAAGTAAATGGATTTGGCAAAGATAACAATTTATCCATCAAACTTTCTACTTCTTTTGCATCTAATGCCATATTAGCTTTTACTGCTGCTTTACATGCTACAGTTGCTATGAATTTTTCTTCTTTTTCCTGTTTTGCTGTTCTTGCCACTGTATTAATTTCGTCTAATGTCTCTAAAAATAATTCTTTTGTGTCCAAATCTATACAAACTGTTGGAACACCTGTTAGTTTGATTGTATTTTCTCCAAACTCTTCTAAGGTAAATCCTGCTTTTCTGAACATTTCCATATTTTCTTTTGCAATATCCATTTCTTTATGTGTTAATGTAATCACGTCTGGCAATAGTAACATTTGTGAATCTTTACTTGATTCACTATAATAATTTTCTTTTACCTTTTCATACATAATTCTTTCATGTGCAGCATGTTGGTCTAAAATATACATTTCTTGTCCAATTTCTATAATAATATATGTTTTAAATGCAATTCCAATAAACTTATATGCTGGTTTTTGATATTCTTCTATCCCTTCAAATACAGATACATTATCTTTTAAGATATCAATATCTTTCTCTTCCTTTTTCTCCTCTACTTTTTCATCATCTTCTTGTATTGGTAATCTTCCAAATAATTTTGCATACATCTCATTAAAATCATCTGTTACTACTTGTGGATTGTCATTTAGTTGTTGCATTTTTTCTTTGATTTCTTTGAATTCTTGTTTAATTTCTGGATCTTCTATATTTTCAATTATCTCATTTGTATTATCCACTGTTTGTTCACTTATTGTGAATTCTTTATTCTCTTCTGTTTGAGAAGTTTCTAGATTCATCTCTGGATTTTCATTTTCTGTTTCATTTGTTACATTTATATCTGTTTCATTTTCATTTTTTACTTCTGCTTCATCTAAGCTTTCTTTTATTTCTTTATCGTTTTCTTCCTTGATTCTATATTCTTCTTTCTCTTCCTCTAATGTTTCTCCTGTTGGATTATTTTCTGGTGTTTGATTTTGTGTATTTGCTTTTGTTTGCATAACAGATGTATTGATATTCTTTTCTTTAAGTTCTTTTTCTAAATTTTCTTTCATCTGTTTTAATTTAGCTAATATGTCAGAAGTATCAATCGGTTCTCCCACATTTATTTTGTTTTCTACACCATTTTTAGAACGATAAACATCTTCTATAATATTTCCACTTGTTTCACCAGAATTGCTATGTATATCCTCAAGTACATTTGTTTTAATTTTGCTTTCTTCATCTGTATAATTTTCAATTTGTTTTTCATTTTGCTTTCTAAAAGAAAATAGCCCTCCTACTTCTTGCCTATGTTGTTTTTCCTCTTTTAAATTTTTCAATCTTTCTTCAAATGTTAATTCTCTTGCAGTCTCCATTTTTTCTTCATGTAACGCTTTTTCTGAATTTGCTACCAATTCTGTTTTTAATAAAGTATCTTTTATGGCATGATAAATTGCTTGAAATATCTTATTTTCTTCTTCAAACCTAACCTCTAATTTTGCTGGGTGCACATTAACATCTACTTTTGCTGGATTCATTTCAATATTTAATATGACAAATCCAAATTTTCCTATTGGAATCAATCCTTTATATGCTTGTTCTGTTGCTGCAGTCAAGGTTTTATCTTTTATATAACGTTTATTAACAAAAAATAATTGGTTTGAACGATTAGAACGAGCAACTTCTGGTTTTCCTACAACACCTATAATATTGATATCTTCGTATTTATATGCAACTTCCATAATACCATTTGCAATATCTTTTCCATAAATACTATATATAACGCTTTTGATATCTCCATTACCATTTGTTTGAATAACCGTTTTTCCTGTATTAATTAATTTAATAGCAATATTAGGATTTACTAAAGCAATCCTTGTAATAGCATCTTCAATATATCCTGATTCTGTATAATCTTTTTTTAAGAATTTATATCTAACTGGTGTATTAAAAAATAAATTTCTAACCGTAATAGTTGTTCCTGTTTTACAACCTGCCTCTTCTTTTTCTAGAACATCTCCTGCTTCTACAACCACTCTATATCCAATTTCTTGTTCTTGTGTTTTTGACACCAATTCCACATTGGCAATTGCCGCAATACTCGCTAATGCCTCACCTCTAAACCCCATTGATGTAACTGTATTTAAGTCATCAGCACTTCTTATTTTGCTTGTTGCATGTCTTTCAAAAGCAATTTCTAAATCATCTTGCGCAATTCCTTTTCCATTATCACTTACTTTTATGTAAGAGATTCCTCCATTTTTGATTTCTACTGTTATATTGGTTGCTCCAGCATCAATTGAGTTTTCTACCATTTCTTTTATAACAGAAGCTGGTCTTTCAATAACTTCACCAGCTGCAATTTTATTGATTGTTAAATCATCTAATAAAACGATATTTCCCATTATTTCCTCCCTCTTTTGTCCTAATCACTTTGCAGCTATTATATCATTTTCTCTTTACTTTTGTATAGTTTTTCATTAAAAATTTTAAAAAAGGGAATTTGGGGACGGACTCATTTTTCCCTTTTTCACTAAATTTGAATTATGATAAATATAGAATATAAAAGAATGAAACAATTTTGCGTATCTAAATTTGAATTTAGAAATTCTAAAATAAAAAAGTGAGGAAAGCTCATTTTGCTTATGATTTATAGCAACAATGAGAGAGGCTCACTTTTTTATTAAAGAATTTCTATGAAAATTTAGCTTATACAAAATTGTTGAAGGACTTTATATTCTATATTTTTTAGATAAATTCTATTAAAAAGGGAAAAATGAGTCCGTCCCCAAATTCCCTTTTTATTCTACACTTTTCAAACTTCCTATCATATCAATTTTCTTTAATGCAAAATAAGTAACAATATTTACAATAATTGAAAATATAAGTGTAATTGCTGTTGCATAAAGATAACTAATTGGATGAATAACTTTTTCAAATCGTAAGATATTAATTTCACAAGTTCCTAAGATATAGAAATTCAAGAAATATCCTACTACTAGGCCTAATAAAATTCCGATAATTGTTAAAATTATAGTTTCTCTTGTTACATAATCATATACTTCTCTATCATAAAATCCTAATACTTTTATGGTTGCTAATTCTCTAATTCTTTCACCTATATTAATATTTGATAAATTATATAATACGACAAATGCCAATAATCCTGCTGATACAATTAAAACGATAACAACATAATTTAATGAGCTCATGGCATCATCTAATGACTTCATGGTAGTTGTTGTTAATGTAACTGTTAACACCTCATTTTGAGCTACCATTTCTTGCATAATTGTTTTTTCTTGTTCTTCATTTAAATTATTGTCTTGTACTAACAATACATTGGTACTATAACTTTCCCCAAATACTTGTTGATACAATTCTTTTGACATATATACATAATGGCTAATATAGTTTTCTGCTATACCCGCTACTTTTATTTCTTTTTCTATATCATCAGCAGTTGTTACAGTTATGGTATCTCCCACTTTTGCATCAATTAATTCTGCTAATTTATCTGTTATGATAATCCCTTCTTCTGCTAATGTAAATGGTTCTTTTGTTTTGACATCTCTTATTTTTATTGCCTTATCAATTTCTTGATTATCATTTGGAACAACAATTTGAACAGTTTCGCTATTATCACCTTTTCCAGCTGTTCCAGATTCCATATAGGTTTCTACTACTTCTTGTATATTTTCCTTTTGTTTTAAATTTTCTATATATGTATTTCTTTGTTCCTGTGTTAAAGCAGTTTTTAAACTTACTAACATATCATAATGACATATATCCTCATATTGATTTGGCAAAATGGAAGATATAGAATCTTTTAATCCAAATCCTGCCAATATCAAAGAAGTACATCCCATGATACCTATGATTGTCATTAAAAATCTTTTTTTATATCTAAATATATTTCTTACAGTTACTTTATGTGAAAATTTTAATCGTTTCCAAATAAAACCTACTCTTTCTAGCAAGACTCTTTTTCCATATTTTGGTGCTTTTGGTCTTAATAATGTTGCTGGTGTTTCTTTGACTTCTTTTAAGATAGTATATAAGGTTGCTCCCACAATGCAAACATAAATTAATCCCAATCCAATTGAAGAATATTTATGATTAAAAGATATAATAAATTCTGGTAAAGTATACATCATTGAATACATATCCCAAATAATTCTAGGTAATAGCTGGAATCCAATATTCATTCCAATAATACCACCAATGATACAAGCTAGACTAGAATAAATTAAGTATTTTAACATAATATGAAATTTATTATATCCTAATGCTTTCAATGTTCCAATTTCTTGTCTTTCTTCTTCTACCATTCTTGTCATAGAAGTTAATGAAACTAAAGCTGCAATTGCAAAAAATACAATTGGAAATACAACGCTTAAATTTTCTATACTTTGTGTATCTTGAATATAACTACTATACCCTGCATTTTGCTGTCTATCCAATATATACCACTTTGCTTTTTCTATTTCTGATACCTTTTCTCTTGCATCAATCAACTTTCCTTCGGCTTCTTCTATTTTACTATTAAATTCTGCTCTTGCTGTTTCTAATTCTGTTTCTGCATTTTCAATCTCTTGCTTTGAAGCTTCTAGCTCTTGCCTAGCACTTGCAATTTGTGAATAAGTTCTATTTTTTGTTTGTTTTAATGTAGATTCTTGACTTTGAATTTGATTTCTTGCACTATCGATTTGTGCTTCTGCATTTTGTAACTCCTGTCTTCCATTGGCAATTTCATTATCGATTTGTGTAATTCCTGCTTCAATAGATTGTTTATTTGTTTCATACACTTGTCTTTTTGCTTGTAATTCTGCAATTTCTTGATTGATAGCAGCAATTTCCTCTTCTGTTTCAGCTGTTTCTAATTTTGCTTGTTTTTCAGCTATTGAATTATCTGTAATTTTTATAGCATTATTAATATTTTCTAATGTACTTTGTAATCCTGCCTTTTGACTTTCTGCTTGCTCAAATCCTTTTTCAGCCTCAATTTTTTCATTATTTAGGCGAAGTGCATTTTGTGCAACTTCTAATTTTGCTGATTCTATCTGTGCTTCTGCATTTTCAAATTGTTGATTTGCCGTACGCTCCTTACTATTAATCTCTGCTTCTCCAGCTTCTATTTGTGCTTTTCCTTCATTAATTTCATTTTCCGCATCTTGAAGCTGTGTTTCTCCATTTTGCTTTTCTGTATTAAACTCTTCTTCTGCTTTTGCAATTTCTGCATTCGCTTCATCGATTAATTCTTGATATCTTGCATTTTCTCTTTCCTCTTTTATTTCTTCTATTTTATCCTTTGTTTCTTCTACATAATCTTCGTATTTACTACTTCCTGTTTGATATTTATCACGGTTTTCTAATGTTATGTAGGCTTCTGTATATACTTCAGAATTGATATTTTCTTTATTTACATAGATATAGTAATTAATAACACCTGTTCCTAATTTTGTACTTCCTCTTTCTCTTGATATGTATAAAGGACTTTCTACTACCCCTACGATTTTTAATGTTTTATTTTTTAAATATTCTGATTCTTCTCCATCTATTTTTTCTGGTTCTATTTCAATACTATCTCCGATTTTTTTATCTGTTCCTACTAAAAAACTTTCTTCTACTACACATTCATCTATATTTTCAGGCATACTACCTTCTACTAAAACAGGTATATTTACATCATCTACACATAAAATCTTTGAAACGATTTCTTTATCATTGGTCTTAATTACTCCATCTCTACTATATGTACCATATACATTTTCAACATTTTCTATATTGGATAATGCCTCTATATCACTATCTGTCACCCCCAGTGTTGACATAACTTCTATATCATATACATTATGATTTTTATAATATATATCAATAGAATCCACCATATCTGGTGAAGTTGCTCTTAGTCCTGCAAAAAATCCTACACCTAGCAAGGCCATAAGTAAAATAGAGATAAATCGTTTATATGATTTTTTGATTTCTTTAAAAGTATCTTTTAGTAATGCTTTTTTTATTTTCACTCGCATCACCTCCAAAGTTCAATTTTATCCAGTTTGGGACATTTGAGGGATTTTGGGGACGGACTCATTTTTCCCTTTCCGCCCGTCACCCAATCATCACCACTCTATATTTTCTACTGGAATTGGATTTTGATTACTTTCGATACTTTCTGCTGTTCCATTTTTAAATCTGATAATTTTATCAGCCATTGGTGCAATAGCTGCATTATGAGTTATGATAATAACCGTCATATTTTCTTTTCTTGCCGTATCTTGTAACAATTTTAAAATTTGTTTTCCTGTTTTATAATCTAAAGCACCTGTTGGTTCATCACATAATAATAATTTGGGATTTTTCGCAATAGCTCTTGCAATTGCTACCCTTTGTTGCTCTCCTCCTGACAATTGAGATGGGAAATTTTTTTTTCTATCTGCTAATCCTACTTTTTCCATGACCTCATCTGGACTTAATGAATCTTTACAAATTTGAGTTGCCAATTCTACATTTTCAATTGCTGTTAAATTTTGAACTAAGTTATAAAATTGAAATACAAATCCAATATCTTCTCTTCTATATTTAATTAATTGTTTATTTTTTAATTTTGCTACATTTTTTCCGTCAACAATGACATCTCCTGAAGTAACAGTATCCATACCACCTAGTATATTTAAGGCTGTAGTCTTTCCTGCTCCTGATGGTCCTACAACAACTACTAATTCTCCTTTTTCAATTGAAAAGTTTGTATTATCTAGCGCTTTTATGATAATTTCTCCCATTTTGTATTCTTTACAAACATTTTTAAATTCTATATATGCCATATAACTTCTCCCTTCTTTAAGAGATTTTGTTATTCTATAAAAATTTTACACATAATAACAATATTTTTCTAATGACATTATATCATATTGAAATAAAAAGTAGAAGAAATTTTTTCCATTTTATATGTGAATTTTAAGTGAACTTTAAGATTCGTTTACACTACATATTCAATTATATTATCCTTAAAATATTTCTGCATTTCTTCTAACAAAAACTGTTTCCCCTCTTCTCTTAAATCTGATTTATACATATATTTTCCTTTTCCTCTTCCCTGCATTTTTTCTTTATCATAAATTTGAATCGCATTTGGAAAAGCTTCTTCATTAATTTTCGTATGGACAAAACTATATGTCATAAAAATAATTTCAAAAAATACTTGTTTCTTTGCTTTTTTAGATAATTTATTATCTAACTCTATAATTAATTCTTTATATAATGTTTTCCAATTTTCAACCATAATCACAGGTGCAATTAGAATTCCCACTTTATATCCTGCTTCACTTAACTTATTAATTGCTTCAATCCTTTCTTCTAATCTTGAAGTTCCAAACTCAACACGATTAATAATTTCTTTTGGATTCACACTCATTCTAATAATGACTTTTCCTCTATGATCTAAATCCAATATATCATCTACCATAGAAAATTTTGTTGGTAATGTTAAATATCCTTTTTTTGTATCTTTAAAATTTTCAATTGTCCAAACTAAATTATTGGTAAGCGTATTTTCTAATATTAAATCACTATTACTGCCAATTTCAAAGGTTAATTCTTTTTCCGAAGTTTCACTGGTTTTTATGATTTTTTCTAACATCTTTTCTCGATTTACAAACAAACGTAAATAAGCACATTTATTATAATTACATACCAAATAACAATACATGCAAGCAGCTGTGCAACCTGAAGAAGTATATGGTACTAAAAAATCTGAAGTTTTATGATTTGGAACAAATTTATGTGTTTTTCTAATACCAATAATCAAATTTCGTTTCATATCCATAAATTCTTTATTGGATTTTTTTCGCATTTCCTCTATATTATTATGATTTTCTATTTCTATCTTTGGAACTTCTTTATATTTTTCCATTAATTCTTTACCCAATGTATAATTCATAATATCTTTTTCAAAATAAATCGCTTTCGGTTTAAACATCTAAATCCTCCTTTATGATTTAGTTTTACCGAAAGCGACTTTTTTTATTTATCTTTTTTCATAAGTAACATATGTATATGTAAAATCATTTTCTTCATCTTCTGGTCCTTTTTCTCGACTAATTTCTGTCCATTTTGTTTCATCTATTCTTGGAAAGAAAGCATCTCCATCAAAGTCTTTGTTAATTTCTGTTATATACATTTTTTTCACATATGGCATTAGTAAATTATAAATTACTGCACCACCTATGACAAATGCTTCTTCATCATTTTCTATATATTCTTGTATTTGTAACATAGAATGTACTACTTCTACATTTTCATCATTTACCTTAAAATCTGGATTTTGTGTAAATACAATATGTTTTCTATTAGGAAGTACTCTTCCTAAAGATTCAAATGTTTTTCTTCCCATGATAATGGTATGTCCTGTTGTTAATTTTTTAAATCTTTTTAAATCATTTGATAAATGCCATAATAATTGATTATCTTTTCCGATGGCATTGTTTTTTGCTTTTGCTACGATAATACTTAACATTTTATTTTTCCTTTCGCTTAAATCCTTTCTATTTTTTATCCATTAAATGGCAACTGGTATCTTACCAATTTTTACATCTTTGTTGTAATCATATCCTTCAACTTCAAAATCTTCTACTTTAAATTCATAGAAATCTTTTGTTGGATTTTTTATCACTAGTTTTGGTGTCACATCCATTGGCTCTGCTTCTAGTAATTTTTCAACAAGTGGTATATGTCTATCATAAATATGACAATCTCCTATATTATGTGTTAATGTTCCTACTTCTAACCCAGATACTTGTGCAAACATATATTGTAAAGCCGCATATTGCATTAAGTTCCAACCATTTGCTGTTAACATATCTTGTGAACGTTGATTTAATATTAAATGTAATTTTCCTTCTTTTACTAACCATTGTGTTCCATAAGCACATGGTTCTAGTTCCATATCTTTTAATTCTTCATGGTTAAATAGATTTGTCATGATTCTTCTACTTGATTGATCATGTTTTAATAGGTATAAAACATAATCTACTTGATCCATTACTTTTATTCCTTCTTTTGTTTTAAATTCATATTTTTTTCCTAATTGATA
>CALXXJ010000027.1 GCA_944392665.1 uncultured Clostridia bacterium
GTAAATGGTAATTATCAAGGACAAGGAATTGCAAGAAAGTTGGTAGAATGTATTATAGAGAATGCAAAAAAAGAAAAGAAAAATGAAATCATTTTATTTGAAAACCAAGGAGTAAAATTAGAAGTAAATTTGAAAGATGAAACAGTGTAGCTTACACAGAAACAAATGGCAGAATTATTTGATAAAGATAGGAGAACAATTACAAGGCATATACAAAACATATATAAAGATGAAGAATTAGAAGAAAATGCAGTATGCTCATTTTTTGAGCATACTGCAGAAGACGGAAAAAAATATAAAGTTCAATATTACAATTTAGATATGATTATTTCAGTAGGATACAGAGTAAATAGTAAACGAGGAATTGCTTTCAGAAAATGGGCAACAAAGATTTTAAAAGACTATATGTTAAAAGGATATGCAGTAAACCAAAAAAGATTAGAATATCTAGAAAAAACAATAAAACTAATTGATATAGCAAATCGTATGGAAGAAAGATTAGAAAACAATGACGCAAAAGAAATCTTAAAAGTCATTGGAGACTATTCAAAAGCATTAGATTTACTAGATGATTATGACCATTTACTGTATTCTTAAAGTTCATTTTTGTTAAATCGGGAAAACGAACGAATAGTCTGTATATAATTCTTATAAAAAGAATTGTGAAACATCAAAATATGTGATATATTGTAGTAAATAAATTAGAAGGAATAAAAAGATTATGGAAAATAATAAAAAACAAATTATTGTATTTGGTGGGTGTTTCAATCCGCCATTAAATTCACACTTTTCACTTGCAGAACAAATGATAGCAGAATATCCAGAAATAGAGAAAATCATATTTGTTCCAGTAAATAGTCAATATGAAAAAATAGATTTAATTGAAAATGAACATCGTTATCAGATGTTGAAATCAGTTTGTGATAAAAATGAAAAATTTGAAGTATCCAGAATTGAAATAGATAGTGAAAGACAACTATATACAGTTGAAACATTACATAGAATACAAGAAGAATATAAAGATTATGAAGTGGCTTTTTTAACAGGAAGTGATAACTTAAAAACATTAGACACATGGAAAAAAGTAGAGGAACTTACAACCAAATTTAAGTTATATATTTTAGAAAGAGATAATGACTGTATGGAGGAAATAATTGAAAATAATGAATTGCTAAAAAAACATAGACAAGCTTTTATCAAAGCAAAAGATACCATAAAAAGCAATTTAAGTTCTACATTTGTAAGAGAAAAAATAAAAAATGGAAAAAGTATACGATATTTAACACCTGATGAAGTCATCCAATATATAGAACAATATCAGCTATATAAGTAAAATGTCCTTTTAGGGACGTTTCTGTTTGGGACATTTTGGGGTAATTGGGGACGTTTCCTTTTGGACATTTTAAGAAATAATTGAATAAATGATAAAAAATAGAAAGGAGAATTTGAAAATATGTTAGAAAAAGAAGAATTAATGAAAGAAACAGAAGGTGCCATTACTTGGATTAAAGAATATGTAAAACAAGTTGGAGCAAAAGGAATTGTTGTTGGATGTAGTGGAGGAAAGGATTCTGCAACTGTGCTTGCTATGTCAGTAAAAGCAATAGGAAAAGAAAATGTGCTTGCTGTATCTATGCCATGTCATTCAATTTCACATGATTTTGATGATGCAAAATTAGTTGCAGATACTCTTGGTGTAAAATTTTTGAAAGTAGATTTAACCAATACATATAATGAGATGGAAAAGGAAATACAATCTGCAATGGGAGAAGAATTATCAAAAGAAGCAACCATTAATATGAAACCAAGATTAAGAATGACTACATTATATGGATTTGCACAAAGCTTAGGGTATTTAGTAATTGGAACAGGAAATCTTTGTGAAGCAATGGTAGGATATACAACAAAATGGGGAGATAATAGTGCAGATTTTAATCCGATTGGAAACTTTACTGTTGATGAAGTGCTAGCGATTGGAAGATATTTAGGTGTTCCAGAAAAAATATTAGAAAAAGCACCAAATGATGGATTAGGTGGCATGACAGATGAAGAAAAAATGGGAATCAAGTATAGTCAAATTGCAGAAATGATAGAAACAGGAAATACAGATGAAAATGTTAAGAAGGAAATTTTAAGAAGATACAATGCATCAAAACATAAAAGAGAATTAGTTCCAGTTTACACTTTTGAAAGAAAAAACTTCTTGAAAGATATAGGAGAGAAATAGGAATTATGAAAGTATATGTAGCACAAGAAGATTTTGAATAAAGAAATGAAATAAAAGGAGAATAGATAAAATGGCTACTTTTGAAGATTTTATGAAATTAGATATTAGAGTAGGAACAATTGTAAAAGCAGAAGAATTCAAGAAAGCAAGAAAGCCAGCATATAAATTAGAAATAGATTTTGGAGAAGAAAAGGGAATTAGAAAATCATCAGCACAAATTACGAATCTATATGCTCCAGAAGAATTAATAGGAAAACAAATACTAGCAATCGTTAACTTTCCACAAAAACAAATTGCAGACTTTCTATCAGAAGTATTGGTTTTAGGAACATATAGCAAAGATGGTGTTATATTAATTACACCAGATAAAAAGGCAAATAATGGAGATAAATTAGGGTAATAGAGGAGATATAGATGATTGAAGAACTAAATAAAAAAGATATAAATCAAATTATGGATATTTGGCTAAAAGAAAATAAAAGAACACATGACTATATTTCTGAAGAATATTGGGATAACCATTTTGAAGATGTTAAAAAGGAAATTTTAAAAGCAGAAATATATGTATATAAAGAAAAAGAAGAAATATATGCATTTATAGGATTATCTAGTACATATATAGCAGGAATATTTGTCAAAAAAGAAAAACAAGCTATGGGAATAGGAAGAAAATTAATTCAATATTGTAAATCAAAATATCCAGAGCTAATGTTAAGCGTGTATGAGAAAAATGAAAGAGCAATTGCATTTTATGAAAGAGAAGAATTTAAAATTGTAAAAGAAGAAATAGATAAAACAACAAATGAAAAAGAATATGTAATGGTATGGAAAAAATAAGCTATACATATTATTCAATGTGGAGTTGGCAGTAATAATTTAGTTGTGGGAAATGTTCAGATTTTTGTCCAAAGCATGCATTAGTTTTAAAATAAACAGTTTGGTTATTTACTTGCATACACATAAATGTATTCTTCTTTGATGTGACTTTAAAAAAATACCAGGAAGCCATGTTAAGGTCAAGAAAAAGGAGAAAAGACAATAAAAAAAGAAATAAATGAATTAATTTTCACTTATTTCTTTTTTTGTATAAATTGCATAAGCACAAGAAAGTAAAACAGATTTTAATAAATATTTACGGTCATTTGTTGAATAATTATCAATGAAATCTGTTTTATTAAATACACAATCTAAAGCCTTTTCAAATAATTTACAGAAATTATCATATGCAATTTCAATTGGTGCACTTTCTAAGGCTAATCTAATTAATACTTTTATATCAGTCATTTTATAAACTTCTTTTAAAACACAAATCACAAAAAATTTAGCTAAGTGATTTTTGTTGTATTTTTTCTTTATAGGTGGTTCTATAATCTTATTTTTTACATAATTATTAATCATATTTTTGGTTAAGATAGGTGTATCTTCTTCAGAATTTGGATTAGATAAGAAAGAAGATAAGGTTTCATTTACTAAGGTAACCACTTGATCTAAATATAAATCCACATTAGGTAATTCTTTCCATCTGGGAATATGTAATTTAATTGTTTCTTTACTCATATTTTTTCATCCTTTATATTTAATTCATAAAATTTTCACAATCTTAAAAAAATCCCTAAAACAGCATATATACATATATATTATCATGATTGAAATGGATAGTCAATATTGACAAAGTTATATCAATGTGTTAATCTGGTTTAAGAAACCAGATAGGAGAATTTTGAATATGAAAAATCAATTAAGAGAAGTTCCAAAATTTGAGAACATAAAAGAGATTATATATAATTCTGTAAAACTATATCCAGAAAATATAGCTTTTACAATTAAAGAGAAAAAAGAAGGAGATAAGATAGAATACAAAAATGTAACATATACACAGCTATTAAAAGATATAAATGCACTAGGAACAGTTTTATATGAAAAAAGATTACAAGGAAAACGAATAGCCATTATTGGAAAAAATCAATATCATTGGGCAATTTCACACTTAGCTTGTTTGTTAGGTGGCATTGTTTCTGTTCCATTAGATAAAGATTTGCAAATTAACGAGTTAGAAGAATCATTAATCAGAAGTAAAGTAGATGGTATTATCTTTGATGAAAAACTAACAGATAAAATACAAGTCATTAAAGAAAATGAAAAAACAAATATCCATGAATGTATTTGTATGAGCAGTATAAATGGATTTGAAAATATAGAGCAATTGCTAGAAAAAGGAAAAGAAATTTTAGAAACAGGAAATGAAGAATTTATTAATCATGAAGTTGATTCAAAAGGAATGAGCATCTTATTATTTACATCTGGAACAACCTCTAAATCAAAAGCTGTTATGTTATCACAATATGGAATTGCGACAAATGTTTATGATATGCAAATTGTAGAAACTTTTTATGATACAGATGTCAATATTGCTTTTTTACCATATCATCATATATTTGGTTCAACAGCTATGGTAGTCATGTTAGCATGTGGTGTAAAAACTGTATTTCCAGATGGTTTGCGATATATTAAACAAAACTTATTAGAATATCAAGTATCTGTTTTTGTTGGTGTTCCTTTATTAGTAGACAAAATGTATGCTAATATTGAAAAAGAAATCGAAAAACAAGGAAAGACAAAATTAATCAAAGTAGCAACAAAAATTAGTAATTTTCTATTAAAATTCCATATAGATATTCGAAGAAAACTATTTAAACAAATCATAGACGGACTAGGTGGAAAAATGCGATTTGTTATTGCAGGAGGTGCACCATTTGATAGTAAAATAGAGAGAAAATTCAATGAATTCGGAATTCATATGGTACAAGGATATGGACTAACAGAGACATCACCTGTTATTGCAGCTGAAAATGATAAATATGCCAAATATGGTTCAGTGGGAATTCCAATGAAACATACAGAAGTAAAGATTGTAGATAAAGATAAAAAAGGAATTGGAGAAATTACAGTAAAAGGTCCAAATGTCATGCTTGGATATTACGAAAATGAAGAAGCAACAAAAGAAGTCATGCAAGATGGTTGGTTTCATACAGGAGATTTAGGATATTTGGATAAAGATGGTTTCCTATTTATTACAGGTAGAAAAAAAGATATGATTGTTTTAAAAAATGGTAAAAAAGTATTTCCAGAGGAATTAGAAACTTTAATCAATCGAAATGAAGAAATAGAAGAATCATTTGTATATGGTATGCCAGATAAAGAAGATAAAAGTAAGATAAAAGTTGCTGTAGAAGTGGTATACAACAAAGAAATTGTAAAAGAAAAATATGGAGACATTTCAGAAGATGATTTATTTCCAATTATCTGGAATAAAATAAAAGAAGTGAATAAAACATTACCAAGATATAAATATATCATGCATATGATATTAACAGATGAACCATTAATTAAAACAACTACACATAAAACCAAGAGAAATGAAGAATTGAAAAAAGTTTTGGAACAATAAGGGGTTTTGGGGACGGACTCATTTTTCCCTTTTTTAATTATTAAACAAAAATATAGAATATAAAATCATTACACAATTTTGTATAAGCTAAATTTTCATAGAAATTCTACAATAAAACTGTGATTTTTTTGCATTGTTACTTTTGATAAAAAGCAAAATGCAAAGAAAATCACAGTCTTATTAATAATTTCTAAATTCAAATTTAGATACGCAAAATCGTTTCATTTTTTATATTCTATATTTTTTAAATTCTCAGCAAAAAAAGGAAAAAATGCGTTCGTCCCCAAAATTCCTCAAAAATGTCCCAAACAGAAACGTCCCCAATGGGACATTTTAGTTTAGAAATTCAATACCATCAGAAGAAATTTTAGAAACTCTAGCTAAAGAGTATACATCTAATCCTAAATCTTCTAATTTTTTTCTTCCATCTTGGAAAGACTTTTCAATGACAATTCCTATACCTGCAACAGAAGAACCAGCTTCTTTTAAAATTCGATAAGCTCCAAGTGCAGCTTGTCCATTTGCAAGAAAATCATCAATAATTAAAATATTATCATTTTCAGACAAATATCTTTTTGAAGCCATTAAGACATAATCTGTATTTTTGGTAAAAGAATGTACTGGTGTTTGAATGGTTGTATCTGTATCTAAAATAGCAGAAGATTGCTTTTTAAAGATAACTAAAGGTACATCCAATTTTAATGCAGCTGCATAAGCAGGGGCAATTCCAGAAGATTCAATGGTAACGACTTTTGTAATGTTTTTTTCTTTAAAGTAATCAGCAAATTCTTTTCCAATTAAATCCATTAATTTTGTATCTACTTGATGATTCAAAAAATTATCAACTTTTAAAACATTTTCATTGATAACAATACCATCATTTTTAATTTTTTCTTTTAATAAATCCATACAAGATCAGCTCCTATTATATATTTATGACAGACATTATATCATATAATAAAGAAAAATAGCAACATTTGTAGAAAAAAGTCAAAATAGATGAATTTTTCTACAAAATTTCCTTGACAAACACAAAAAAAAGATATATGATGAAATCGAAATTAGGAATTATTCCTAATTTTAAGGAGAGATTTATGAACAACTATTCCAAACAAAGAGAAGCGATACTAGATGTTATGAAAGAAAACCTAGTACATCCAACAGCTGAGGAAATTTATCATTTCGTTTTAGAAAAAGAACCTCAGATAAGTAAAAGTACAGTATATAGGAATATTAACATTTTAGTAGAATTAGGAGAAATCAAAAAATTAAATATGACAGTAGGACCAGACAGATATGACTATTTATATAAAGAACATTCTCATGCAATCTGTGAGAAATGTGGGAACATATTTGATTTCTATGATGATTTTAATAAAGACAAAATATCTAAGGAATTATTAAAACAAATAGGAAATAATATGGATATAAATAGCATAACGATTTATGGAATATGTGAAGATTGTAAATCAAATAATAAAAAATAGGGAGGAATTAAAATGGAAATGAATTTAGCAGGCACAAAAACAGAGAAAAATTTAATGGAGGCTTTTGCAGGAGAATCACAAGCTAGAAATAAATATACATATTTTGCATCTAAAGCTAGAAAAGAAGGATATGAACAAATTGCAGCTATATTTGAAGAAACAGCTCAAAATGAAAAAGAACATGCAAAAATGTGGTTCAAATTATTACAAGGTGGAGATATCAAATCTACAGTAGAAAACTTACAAACAGCAGCTGAGGGAGAGAACTATGAATGGACAGATATGTATGACAGAATGGCTAAAGAAGCTAGAGAAGAAGGATTTAATCATATTGCTTTCTTATTCGAAGAAGTAGGAAAAATTGAAAAAGAACATGAAGCTAGATACAAAAAATTAATCGAAAATGTTGAAGGTGGATTAGTATTTAGCCGTGATGGAGATAGAATTTGGAAATGTAGAAATTGTGGACATATCGTTATTGGAAAATCAGCTCCAGAAATTTGTCCAGTATGTAGTCATCCAAAAGCATTCTTTGAAATTAAAGCTGAAAATTATTAATATATACCAAAAGGCAAGAATAATAAGTTCTTGTCTTTTATCTTTTTAGTTTGTATAAGTATCAAAAGGCAAAAATCATAAGTGGATAATATAGAAAAATTTTTTATTCATAAAATATAAAGAGAGAAAAATTTAGAATAAAAATTTAAGAATGATATCAAGAGAAATTGTGAGAAATAAGCGGTTTTCAAGAGAAATGTGAAACTTTTGTAAATTTTAGCACTCTTATATTGACTTTGCTAAAGAAAGGTATATAATAATAAATGAAAAAAGATAAAAGTACTTTTAATCTAAATATGTGCTACCGAAAAAAGGTGTCAACACATAAATATATAATTAATGAAGGAGTTGATTATTATGATGATGATACCAAGAAGAAATCATTTTGATTTATTTGACGAAATGTTTAGAGATCCATTTTTTGAAGGAACAGAAAGTAAGGTAATGAAAACAGATATTAAGGAAAAGAAAGACAAATATTTAATTGATATTGATTTACCAGGATATGAAAAAGAAAATATCAAAATGGAAATATCAGATGGATATTTAACAGTACATGCAAGTGTCAATAAAGAAGTAGATGATGAAAAAGAAAAAGGAAAATATGTACGTAAAGAAAGATATGTAGGTGAATGTTCAAGAAGCTTCTATGTAGGAGAAAATGTAAAAGAAGAAGAAATTAAAGCAAAATTCAAAAACGGAACATTAACCATTGAAGTACCTAAAAAAGATGAGAAAAAAGAATTACCAGACAAAAAATATATTCCAATTGAATAGAAATTGTCCTTTTGGGGACGTTTCTGTTTGGGACATTTTAAATTAAAATATTTAATTGTAAAAAATAGTTATATTATTATTGTTTATTATAATAATATAGCTATTTTTTTGTATTTTACCTATTAACATTTATTTTTTTAATTCGAGCTATTTCTTTTGAAAAAATTAAAAATTTCAATTATGTAATAAAAAATTAAATTAATATGTTATGAAAATATAAAAAATGTCCCAAACAGAAACGTCCCCAAAAGGACAAAAACGTGCCCAAAAGATAAAAATTTGGAAAAATTTAATTAGAAAATTTGTAAATAATTAAAAGAAAAAAAGGTAAAAATACATTTAGTGGAGGTGAAAAAATGAATAAAACAATAAAATTCATTATATTTTTTATAGCAATTCTTGCGATTAGTTTCTTTATACCAAATTTTACAAAGGCTGCAACACCAGTTACAGATGAAAGTTCTTTACTTAGTGCTATTTCTAGTGTTGGTGATGGTGAAACAATTACTTTACAAAACAATATTACAGTAAAGGCACCAATTGTTATACAAAAACAAGTTACAATTGATGGTAATGGATATACAATCACAGGTTCTAGTGATTGGATATCAACATCAGGAAACCAAACAATGTTTACAGCACAATTAGCAGCTGGTAAATTAACATTAAAAAATGTTAACTTACAAAATGGACCTAAATATGGAGTACAATCTTATGATGGAGCAACTGTCATACTAAATAATGTTTCTATAACAGGATTTAAATATGGTGGTGTTCTTGCCAATGGTGGTAATGTTGAAGTCATAGACTTACATTTAGGATATAATGGAACAACTGCCAATAATGGTATTGAAATCGCAAAAGGAGCAGCTGCAACCAATAATCCAACATTAACAATGAATGGTACTTTAACATCAGATTCAACAGAAAATGTTGTAAGAGTTGCTGAAAATGATAGTTTGACAGAATTCACGATTACCAATACACCAAATACAACTAACAAAATTGCTTTGACTGAGGATAGTATTGTTTTAACAGACCAATTTAATAATGTCATTGCTGAAACAGCTGTACCAGATAAGGTAACAGGAAATGCAGGTGATAAAAAGGTAATTGTAACTGTTATGGTTAATGAACAAGAAATTAGATTTACTGCAAATGAAGGAACTATGATTACTGCAGATTTAGTATCATCACATATTGTTTTAGAAGATAATCAACAAATTGATGGATTCTATACAAGTGCTGATTATACAACAGAATTTAATTTTAACGATCCATTAAATGCAGACACAACTATTTATGCAAAAATTTCTACAGTAGAAGCAACTGTACCAGAAGAAACAACGCCAGAAGTTGAGGAAAAAGACGAAACACCAAAAACAGGTATAGAAAATTATTTAGGATTAGCTGTATTAGTGATTATATTCTCATCAACTGTCATGATTTCTATGAAAAAGAAAAATATCAAAGGATAGGCAAGAGCGTCTATCCTTATTTTATCCATATTTAGTGAGATTAAGGAGTCATCATCATGGAAGAAAAAACAAAAGCGAAAAGAAAAGGAATACATGTGATTATCTATTTACTTTTAAGTGTATTGATAGTTTTATCTCTCATTTATATCATAAACTTTTTTTCATTAAAACAAGAAGCAAAAGAACAAAGTAAACTGTTAAGTGCAATAGAAATATATGAAAAAGAAGGAACGAAAGAAGTTGGGCCAAATACTACAGAAGATGGAGAAGAAAATATTGCGTCAGAATCAGAGGAAAATGGAGAAAAAATATCAATAGAAAATACAGAAGAGCCAAATGAAGAAACAGAGAGAATGTTGCAAGTAAAACAATTACAAGCACAAAATGCAGACATTGTCGGTTGGTTAGAAATTGAAAACACAAATATTAATTATCCAGTATTGCAAGGAACAGATAATAGTTATTATATGACACATAATTACAAAAAAGAAAAAAGTAAAAATGGATCTATTTTTTTAAATTCAGATTATAACTGGAATATACCTAGTAATAATTTATTAATTTACGGACATAATTTAGGAAATGGAATGATGTTTCAAGAATTATTAAAATATGAGAAAGAAAGATTTTATCAAGAACATCCAATCATTCGCTTTACAACGGCAAAGGAAGATGCAGAATATGAGATTATTTCAGTTTTTAAGTCAAGAGTATATTATAAATCAGAAAAAAATGTATTTCGTTATTATTATTTTATTAATAGCAAATCAGAAGAAGAATATAATCAATTTGTGAAAAATGCTAAAAATGCTTCATTATATTCTATTGATGCAACAGCAAGCTATGGAGATCAATTAATTACATTATCGACTTGTTCATATTATATAGAAGATGGTCGATTTGCAGTGGTAGGAAGGAAAAAGTAATTAATTTGGGAGATTTAGGGACGTTTCTGTTTGGACATTTTCGGGACATTGGGGACGGACTCATTTTCCCTTTCTTAACTATTAAACAAAAATATAGAATATAAAATCATTACACAATTTTGTATAAGCTAAATTTTCATAGAAATTCTACAATAAAACTGTGATTTTTTTGCATTGTTACTTTTGATATAAAGCAAAATGCAAAGAAAATCACAGTTTTATTAATAATTTCTAAATTCAAATTTAGATACGCAAAATCGCTTCATTTTTTATATTCTATATTTTTTAATTCTCTGCAAAATGGAAAAAATGAGTTTGTTCACAAAATCCTGTAAAAATGTCCCAAACAGAAACGTCCCCAATTGGACATTTTTAAAAATTATGATATAATGCAAAAAAATGTAATTTACGAAAAGAGGAAAAAATATGTCAGATTTTGTGCATTTACATATACATAGTGAATTTAGTTTATTAGACGGAGCAAATAGAATAAAGGACTTACCAGTAAGAGCCAAAGAATTAGGAATGAAGGCAATGGCAATCACAGACCATGGGGTCATGTATGGTGCAATTGATTTTTATAAAGCATGTAAAAAAGAAGGAATCAAACCTATTATTGGTTGTGAGGTATATGTAGCGCCTAGAAGCAGATTTGATAAAGAACCTAATATTGATAACCATTATTATCATTTAATTTTATTAGCAAAAGATAATCAAGGATATAAAAATTTAAGTAAATTGGTTTCTATTGGATTTGTGGATGGTTATTATTATAAACCACGTATTGATTTAGAAGTATTAGAAAAATATCATGAAGGATTAATTTGTTTAAGTGCCTGTTTAGCAGGAGTTGTTAATCAAGCTTTATTAAATGGACAAGAAGAAAAAGCAGAAGAAGTTGCTTTATGGCATAAAAAAGTTTTTGGAGAAGATTATTATATAGAAATCCAAAATAATGGAATTAGAGAACAAGTATTGGCTAATCAAAAATTAGTAAAACTAGCAAGAAAATTAGATATTCCACTAGTTGCTACAAATGATGCCCATTACTTAAAAAGAGAAGATGCGTATAATCATGAAGTTTTATTATGTATTCAAACAGGAAAACGAATGAGTGACCCTGACAGAATGCGATTTGATACAGATGAGCTATATGTCAAATCTCCAGAAGAAATGTCAGAATATTTTAGTGCATTTCCAGATGCCATAGAAAATACGGTAAAAATTGCAGATAAATGTAATGTAGAATTTGAATTTGGACATACCATATTACCTAATTATGATGTACCAGCAGAATATCCAACACATTATGATTATTTCAAAAAGCTTTGTGATGATGGTATAAAAAAGAGATATGGAGAAAATCCAAGCAAAGAAATTTTAGATAGAGCAGAATATGAAATTGGTGTTATCAAAAAGATGGGATATGTGGATTATTTTCTAATTGTATGGGATTTTATTCATTATGCGAAAACCCATGATATTGCAGTAGGACCAGGAAGAGGATCAGGTGCAGGTTCTATTATTGCCTATGCCATTGAAATCACAGATATTGACCCAATGAAATATGATTTACTATTTGAAAGATTTTTAAATCCAGAAAGAATTAGTATGCCTGATTTTGATGTTGACTTTAGTGATGCACATAGACAAGAAGTGATTGATTATGTATCTGAAAAATATGGACATGACCATGTTTCACAGATTATTACTTTTGGAACTATGTCTGCAAGAATGGTTATTCGAGATGTGGCAAGAGTGTTAGATGTTCCTTATGCAGAAGCAGATACATTAGCAAAAATGATACCAAACGAATTACATATTACCATCAAAAAAGCATTAGAACAAAATATAGAATTACGAGAAAAATATGAAAATGAACCGCAAGTGAAAAATTTATTAGATATTGCTATGGGACTAGAAGGAATGCCAAGACAGGCATCTACTCATGCATGTGGAGTGGTTATTACAAAAGATCCAGTAGATACTTATGTTCCTTTGTATGTTCGTGATGGACAAATTTCTACGCAATATATCATGACAACATTGGAAGAGCTAGGATTATTAAAAATGGACTTCCTAGGATTAAGAACCTTAACGGTTATTCAAGATACCATTGAAATGCTAGAAAAAGATAGAGGGATTAAAGTCGAATTTGATAAAGAGATGGCAGACCCTAAGGTGTATAAATTATGGCAAGAGGGAAAATCTTGTGGTATTTTCCAATTTGAGTCACAAGGAATGACTAACTTCATGAAAGAATTAAAACCAGACTGTCTAGAAGATTTAATTGCCGGTGTTTCTTTATATCGACCAGGACCAATGGACCAAATTCCAAGATATATTAAAGGAAAACAACATCCAGGGCATAATGAATATACTCACCCAAGCTTAGAGCCAATCTTAAACGTAACATATGGTTGTATGGTATATCAAGAACAAGTTATGCAAATCGTTCGTAATTTAGCTGGTTATTCTTTAGGAAGAGCAGATTTAGTAAGAAGAGCCATGGGAAAGAAAAAGCTAGATGTCATGGCAAAAGAAAGAGAAGTTTTTATCAATGGACAAGTAGATGAAAATGGAAATGTTATTGTGCCAGGATGTGTAAGAAATGGAATCGATGCAGAATCAGCTAATAAAATATTTGATGAAATGGCAGAATTCGCAAAATATGCGTTTAACAAATCACATGCTGCTTGTTATGCAGTTGTCGCATATAGGACAGCATATTTAAAAGCATATTATCCAGCAGAATTTATGGCAGCAACATTAAATAGTTATTTAGGAAACCTAGATAAAGTTCCACAATATATTGATGAATGTAAAAACTTGGGAATCGAAATTTTAAAACCAGAAATCAATAAAAGTAGTACTAAATTTACGGTTGAAGATGGAAAAATTCGATTTGGTTTAGGGAGTATTAAAAATGTAGGAACAACACCAGTTGAAAAAATTGTAGAAGAAAGAAATGAACATGGTGATTACAAGGGATTCACAGATTTTTGTGAAAGAATTGCAGATGATGCTGTGAATAAAAAATGTATTGAAAGTTTAATAAAAGCAGGTGTATTTGATAGTTTTGAACAAACCAGAAGTACATTACTTGCTTCTTTTGAAAACATTGTAGATACGATTCAAAGCAGTAAGAAAAAAGGGTTTTCAGGACAAGTCTCTATGTTTGATTTAGGATCTGAAGAAGATAAACAAGAAATGAATGAAAAGAAATATGTATTTGAAGAACATGAAGAAATGTCAGAAAGAGACTTGCTATCAATAGAAAAAGAAATGTTAGGTATCTATATATCAGGACATCCACTTGAAAAATTAAAAAACCAAATTGAAAGACAAACCAATATCAACACAATGCAAATGAAAGAAATTGATGAGCAAAATTCATCAATGCAATATGATGTTGGAGAACTAAACATAGAAAAGCCAAAATTTTCTGATGGGGACCATGTCAAATATGCAGGAATTATTACTTCTATCAAAAAGAAATATACGAAGAATAATAAGATTATGGCATTTGTTACGATTGAAGATTTATATGGCCAAGCAGAAATTATTGTATTTGAAAATGCCTATATGAAAGCAGGTTCAAGCCTGACAGAAGAAAATATTGTATTGGTAGAAGGAAGATTAAGTATTCGTGAAGATGATGCCACAAAAATTGTTGCTAATGACATCAAGGACTTTGGAGAACAAAAACATAAAATTTTGGTATTAAACATTACGAATGCTGACGAAGAAGAAAAAAAGAAATTAAGAGGTGCTATAAAATACTTCAACGGAGACAAAAATAATATGCCTGTTTTTGTTCAAGTGGATAATGAGAACAAAAGTTGTGGGCAGATGTATGTAACAGAAGATATTTTGGATATTTTTAGATGGATTATTGGAAATGAGAATGTGTTAGTGAAAGAGGAATAAAATATTAGTTAAGTTCTTGCTCAGTCTAAAGTACATATGTACTTTAGACTGAGCAAGAACGTATTTTAGTTGAAAAATCCAGAGAAAATGAATATAATGTTGAAAAAATACCGATGGAAATGGATTTTACCATTATTACCAATTTTGGGTTTTCAAAACGGGTAAGGTTAGATTCTAACCGCAAGATATCTGTCGGATTAACTCTCCTGTATGCGTTTATCAACAATGAACTTTATGATGAAGCAAAGGCGAAAAAAATGAAAGAAGTGCCGGAAGAGCTGATGGACGAGATAACGGATTTTAAAATGACGCTGAAAGAATTTCTTTTCTTCTAAAGGAAAGAGCCCCAAAGAGTGTGAACTCTGAGGGGCTTTATCCATTATAATAGCGATTTAAATCATAAGTCGCACAAGTATTTTATTCTTTCTAAACGTTCCAAGAACTTTTTAAAAGACCGTTGACATTTCTTGACGATTAATATGTTCTTACTTTTTTTACTTATCATCTTTTCTAAGATTTTCATAATAATAAACACTAAAGGTCTAAACATAATTGTAGGGTTAAGAACATATAAGTCAATATTGGCTTTATATAAATAGTCTAACTCTTCTTGAGTAGATGAGATATATAAATTTGTATAGTTAATAAGTTCTTTTAAATCATTTATATACAAATCAATATCATTTTTAAACTCTTCTTGTTCGTTTTCAAAAAAATAAAGATACCTATCTACCGTTTTTTCTAATCTCCGTAATTCAAACATAGAAATCCTCCATTCTTTTCTATTATACAAAGATTATTAGTTGCAAGATTTATCTAATAGTATATCATAAAATTTGCTTTTGGAAAATACCTTTTATTAAGAAGGGAGGGATTTTATATAAAAAGCAATCAAAAAATAGAAAAAATATTTCATGCAGCATTCCCATTAATTATTGGAACAATTGTTGGAATTATTACATCCAATTCCATGGATTATAATGATTTAATAAAACCAATGCTGTCTCTGCCAGGGATTGTATTTCCGATTGCATGGACAATTATTTATTTATTAATTGGAATATCATATACACTGTTAAAAGAAAAAGGAAAAATACCAAAAGAAACCCAACAACTGTATTACACTCAGCTAATTTTTAATTATTTGTGGACATTTATATTTTTTGTATTTAGACTTAGATTATTATCTGTCTTATGGATTATCATTTTAGATGTATTGGTAATTGTTATGACATATCAGTTTTATAAACAAAATAAATTATCTGGAATTTTATTAATTCCATATGTTTTGTGGTTACTTTTTGCAACATATTTAAATATTTCGATATATTTTTTAAATATGTGAATAATGAGAATAAAGGTTGTGCTTCAATTCAAAATATTATTTTTTGTGCTTTGAGCGTCGTAAAGTTGAATATATAATAATTAAAAATATAAAAATGAATAATATTCTTCAAAGTTTTGCATATACATATATATAGGAATTTGGACAAAGGAGAAAAGGTATATGTTTAATGTAACAGTATTAAGATTAAAGGATATCGTAAAATATATTATATGCATATTTGTACTCATCTTATTAATATTTAGTATTACCAATTATTTTTCTGAAGCAAAGAAAAATACAGAGCAAGTAACACAAAAAGTAGAAAATGTAACCAATCAATTATCTAGTCATAGTTTATTATCCTGTTTAGATGCTACACTTCCTGTTGTAGCATCTATTAATCATAGTGAAGAAAAGGAAAAAGAAAAATTAAGTGAAAATGATATATTAAAATCTATGTTAGAAACACAAATCAGTTCTATAGATGAAATTCAGAATATGGAAGAGATATCGGAAACAGAAGGAGAAGAAGATACAGAAAATACAAATGAGACAGAACAAGAGGTAGAATTAGCGACAACAGATGTAGGAACAGAGGTTATCACCAATAATCCAGTAGCAGAAAATTATAATGCACAATATGGTAATGTCAAAATAAGAAACCAAACAGATTATGAATTAACCCAAGAAATGTTAACACCAGATATTACAATAGAAAATAAAAACATTATGATATTTCATACCCATAGTTGTGAAAGTTATACCTCAAGTGACTTATATCCCTATACACCAACTGGAAATTTTAGAACAACTGATTTAAACTTCACAGTTACAAGAGTAGGAACAGAACTTACTACACAATTACAACAGTATGGATATAATGTAATTCATGATACAAGTTATCATGATTATCCATCATATAATGGTTCTTATACAAATTCTTTAAAAACAGTAGAAAGCTTATTACAAACAAATCCATCAGATATTATTATTGACTTACATAGAGATGCGATAGGAAGCAGAAGTGATTATGCACCAACAGTCAAAATCGGAGATGAAGAAGCAGCACAAATCATGTTTGTAATTCGGAACAAATGCAGGAGGATTATGGCATCCGAATTGGAATCAAAACTTAAAATTTGCTATTAAAGTACAGGAAAAAGCAGAAGAACTATATCCAGGGCTATTTAAACCAATCATGCTTACAACTTCGAGATATAATCAACATACAGGAAAATATGCGAATATTATAGAAGTTGGAGCGACGGGAAATACATTAGAACAATGTTTAACCAGTATGAAATATTTGGCAAAAGTCATGGATGAAATTATGAAATAAAATCGGGAATTTGGGGACGGACTCATTTTTCCCTTTTGTCCGATTGGGGACGTTTCTGTTTGGGACATTTTAAAAATAAATAAAATTAAACCAATAAAATAGATGCAGTTATATTATTCTTATATTTACACTTGTAAACTTATAAAATTATGCGTATATCTATTCCTAAATAATTATATATCTACATTATTTCTAAAATGTCCCAAACAGAAACGTCCCCAATCGGACAAAAGGGAAAAATGAGTCCGTCTCCGAAATCCCGATTTTTTATTTTAATATCTTGCAATATGATAACAAGTTGGATATAATAACCATAAAATAAAAAGAAGAAAAGAGGTATTCATATGGCAAATATTAGTTTAAATTTAAAACATGCAGGAATTACACAAAAAACAATCTTAGCATACAAAGAACAAGTAGAAAATATACATAAAGATTTGCACAGAAGAGCAAATGATGAAAAAGATTTTGTTGGCTGGTTAGAATTACCAACAAATTATGATAAAGAAGAATTTGCAAGAATCAAAAAAGCAGCAAAAAAAATAAAAAAAGAGTCTGACATATTAGTGGTTATTGGAATTGGTGGATCATATTTAGGAGCAAGAGCAGTTATAGAAGCACTAACCAGTTCATTTTATAATATGTTACCAAACAAGCAAAGAAAATATCCTCAAATTTTATATGTTGGAAATAATTTAAGTCCAAATTATATTAATGAATTAATTGAATATATAGGAGATAAAGATTTCTCAGTAAATGTGATATCAAAATCTGGAACAACAACAGAACCAGCTGTTGCTTTTAGAATCTTTAGAGAAATCTTAGAAAACAAATATGGAATTGATGAGGCAAGAAGCAGAATATATGCAACAACTGATAAAGCAAAAGGCGCATTAAAGACATTGGCACAAAATGAAGGATATGAGCAATTTGTGGTTCCTGACAATGTAGGGGGGAGATACTCTGTATTAACAGCTGTTGGATTATTACCAATTGCAGTAGCAGGAATTGATATTGATAAATTAATGATGGGAGCAAAAATAGCGCAAGACAGATATGATGATCCAAACTTGAAATATAATGAATGCTATAAATATGCGGTTGTAAGAAATATCTTATATAAATTATATAAAAACACAGAAATATTGGTAAATTATGAACCAAAAATGCACTATTTTACAGAATGGTGGAAGCAATTATTTGGAGAAAGTGAAGGAAAAGATCAAATGGGAATCTTTCCAGCAGGTGTTGATTTTACAACAGATTTACATTCTATGGGACAATATATTCAAGAAGGAAGAAGAAATTTATTTGAAACTGTTATTAGTATAAAAACACCAAATTCAGATATAACCATTCATCCAGATGATGATAACTTAGATGGATTAAATTATCTGGCTGGAAAAGGTTTAGACTATGTTAATAAAAAAGCAATGGAAGGAACGATAAAAGCACATGTATCAGGAGATGTTCCAAATATTGTCATAGAAATGGAAAAATTAGAGGAAGAAAATATAGGAGAATTAATTTATTTCTTTGAAAAAGCATGTGCTATGTCTGGAAATATATTAGGAGTGAATCCATTTAATCAACCAGGTGTAGAGGAATACAAAAAGAATATGTTTAAATTATTAGAAAAACCAGGATATTAGGATAAATAGTAGAGATTAAGGTTGCCAAAGGGGACGGGTTATTTTTTGGCAACTTTACTATAAAAACAAAAAGTGAAAATTTATAGAAGTTGCCAAAATAACCCGTCCCCTTTGGCAACCTTGCTACGAGGAGGAAAACATGATATACGAGGAAAAATTTAAAATAGGATTAAAAGATGTATGGGCTAAAGATGAAGTAAGTAATATTGCTATTTTAGAATACTTAGAAGATATTGCAGCATATCATTCTGACAGTGTAGGAATCGGTATTAATACAACAGAAGAAACACATTTGAATTGGTTATTATTAGATTGGGAATTAGAAGTATTAAAAAGACCAAGATATGGACAAGTTCTAGATATTCATACTTGGTCCAGAGGAATAGAAAAATTTTATGCTTTTCGTGATTTTGAAGTTTATGATGAAAAAAACAATTTATGTGCAATTGCGACTTCAAAATGGTTATTAGTAGATCATAAGACGGGAAAAATAGCAAGAGTAGAACCAGAAATAGCAGACAGATACCAATCAGAAACGGAAAAGGCAGTTTTTAAAGACAAAAAAATTGAAAAAATAAAGGAGCCAAAAGAATATATAAGTGAAATGACATATATGACTAGAAGAAGAGATATTGATGTCATTGGTCATATGCATAACCTATATTATTTATATCTAGCATATGAAGCTTTGCCAGAAGAAGAATATAAAAAAAGACCATTTAATCATGTTAGAATACAATATAAAAATCAAATAAAATTAGGAGAAATTACAAAATGTAAATATGCAAAAGAAAATGAAGAAAATATTGTAGTTATTAAAAGTGAAGATGACAAAATTTTACATGCGATTATTAAAATATATTAAACATATAAGAAATAATAATGTTAGAACTATTTAAGAAAACAAAAATGGCAATATAAAAATAGATGATAAATGCAATTTGGTAAAGGAAACAAAGAAAATGTGCATAAAACAAAAAAGTTTCAGTATAAATTTCTAAGATTATGTAAAAAATAATAAAAAAATGTTGAAAACCGTGGTTATAGTGTGATATAATAGGCTCTGGTTTTTAAGAAATAAGGGAGGAATAAGAAAATGAAAGAAGTTTTAAGAAAAACAAACATCATTGGTACAATAGGACCAGCAAGTGAAAGTGAAGAAATGTTTACAAATCTAGTTTTAGCAGGACTAAATGTAGCAAGAATTAACTTTTCACATGGAGGATATGAAGAAAACGCAGAAAAAATAGCAACAATAAAAAAAGTAAGAGAAAAATTAAACAAACCAGTTGCTTTATTATTAGACACAAAAGGACCTGAAATCAGAACAGGAAAACTTGAGTCTGGAGATGAAAAAGTAACAATAAATGAAGGACAAGAATTTACATTTGTTCATGATGATATTATTGGAAATGAAACAAAAACAACAATTAGTTACAAAAACTTATATCAAGATGTAAAACCAGGAGCTAAAATCCTAGTAGATGACGGAGCTTTAGAATTCCAAGTTGTAGAAATTGTTGGAAAAGATATTAAATGTAAAGCATTAAACACAGCAAGATTAGGAAGCAGAAAAACAATGAATGTTCCTGGATTAAAATTAAACTTACCAGCTTTAGCGCAAAAAGATATTGATGATATTACAAATGGTATTAAAGCAGGATTTGATTTCATAGCTGCTTCATTTGTAAGAAGAGCATCAGATGTTCAAGAAATCAAAGATTTATTAAAAGCAAATGGTGGAGAACACATCAAAATTATATCAAAAATCGAAAGCCAAGAAGGTATTGATAACTTCGAAGAAATTTTAGCAATATCAGATGGTATCATGGTAGCTCGTGGAGATATGGGTGTTGAAATACCAATGGAACAAGTTCCAATCGTTCAAAAACACTTTATTAAGAGATGTAACCAAGTTGGTAAACCAGTAGTAACAGCTACACAAATGTTGGAATCAATGACTTCTAATCCAAGACCAACAAGAGCAGAAGTTAGCGACGTTGCAAATGCTGTATATGATATGACAAGTTGTATCATGCTTTCTGGAGAATGTGCTATGGGTAAATATCCAGTAGAATGTGTTGAAACAATGGTTAAAATATCTAAATCTATTGAAGGAACAGTTAACTACTGGAAGAGATTTAATAGAAAGAATTTCAAAAAAATAGATTCAGAAGATCTAGAGAAAAATATTGCATATACAACATGTGTAACAGCTTATCAAGTAGAAGCAGACGCAATTGTTGCTTATACACATAAAGGTGATTCAGTAAGAATGATTGCTGGTATGGGACCAGGTTGCCCTATATTTGCTGTAACAGATAATGAACAAACATATTATCAATTATCAGTTACATGGAATGTAACACCAATATTAATTAAAGATGGAAAAACAATTGAAGATACAATTCAAAAAGGAATTGCTAAATTAGAAGGAGAAGGAATCTTAGAAAAAGGTGATAAAGTTGTTCTTGCAGGAGGACCAAAAATATTACCAGATGCAACAGAAAACAAAGTAATCGGTGGAGTTGCTAGAGTATAAGATAAAAAAGGGAATTTGGGGACGGACTCATTTTTCCCTTTTTTGTTTATTTAGCAATATTGTAAAAAAATATAGAATATAAAGTCATTACACAATTTTGTATAAGCTAAATTTTTATAGAAATTCAAATTTAGATACGCAAAATCGTTTCATTTTTTATATTCTATATTTTTTCTTGTTTAATTTCTAAAAAGGGAAAAATGAGTCCGTCCCCAAATTCCCTTTTTTACAAACTAAAACCATCAGGTAACAAATCTTCTAATGTTTTTTTATCGATTTTATTATTATCATAATACATATAAATTTCAAAACTTTTATCACAAAATTCAGACATGAATTGTCTACAGTATCCGCAAGGAGAGGTATATTGTAATTCTTCTTTTCCTCCTAATACTAAAATACATTCAAAATCTTTTTCACCTTCAGAAATTGCTTTGCTAAAAGCAACTCTTTCTGCACAAATAGACATAATTCCATCATTTTCAATATTGCAACCAGAAAAAATTTTTCCACTTTTGGTGAGTAAAGCACAGCCTACTTTATAATTAGAATATGGAGTATAGGCATTTTCTCTTGCTTTTTTGGCAGTTTTAATTAATAAATTTATATCCATCATTTAATTCCTCCTTTTGAAAGTAATATATCATAAAATAAAAGAATTTACTATAAAAAAGATAAAATATATTTTGTATAGAAATTCATAATGAAAATGTCAACCTTTTTTGTTACCATACATATAATGTAACAAAAGGAGGAATTTTAATATGTTTAGTAGAAGACAATGCTATTGTATGAACAACAATTATTCAAATAATTCATGTGAAATGCAAAATGACATCATGGAAACAAAATGTAATAATGTTGTATCTTATGAAGACAATTCAAATAGTTGTGATTGTGGATTTGATGAAGAACAAAGTGTATTTCCAGAAAATCCAATGTTAGCACAAAGTTATGTTCCAATCCAATATATGGATAGAACATTTAAACCATGTGTAGGATTAAAAATGGGAACGATTTTTCCTGAATTGGTAAGTCCATATTCACCAGGTCAATCAATGGAAGAAATTAATTATATTGCGATGACCAATGAAATAGGAAAGGGGTGCAACAAATGTCAATAAATCAGAATAGAAATTGTGGATGTCAAGAAGATAATGAAGCAATGTATTATAACCAAATGCAAGATACTGAAAGAACAGTGGATTGTGATGAAAGAAGAGAAATGGCTGAGCAGATTAGATGCCTTGAATTTGCGATAACAGAATTAGCTTTATACTTAGATACACACCCAAATGATCAAAAAGCACTTTGTTTGCATAGAAAATATTGTAAGGAAGTAAAAGAATTAAAGGATAAATATCAAAAAGTATTTGGACCATTAACCATTAATTTTCCTTGCAATAAATGGAGATGGCTTGAAGAACCATGGCCATGGGAAAGGGGGAATTTTTAAATGTGGACATATAATAAAATGTTACAATACCCAATAAATATTAAATGTACTGATCCAAGACTTGCGAAAGTTATCATATCACAATATGGTGGACCAGATGGGGAATTGGCAGCATCACTTAGATATTTATCACAAAGATTTGGAATGCCAGACCAAAATGCGAAAGCTATTTTAAATGACATTGGTACTGAAGAATTAGCTCACTTAGAAATGGTAGGAACCATCGTACACCAATTAACAAAAGGAGCAAGTATTGAAGAAATAGAAAAAGCAGGATTAAGTGCATATTACACAGACCATGGTGTGGATGTATATCCACAAGCAGCAGCAGGATTTCCATTTAATGCAGGAGTACTTGCTTGTAAAGGAGACCCAATAGCAAACTTACAAGAAGATTTAGCAGCAGATAAAAAAGATTTTGAGTGCACTCTAGCAAAAAAACTCTAACTTAAAGTTCGCTAAGTATTGAGATTAAAGGAAAAAATAAATTAATAAAATGTAAAGGTTGCACTATAAATCTTTATAATCTCAATAGATGGTTTTAGTGCAACCAAAAAATACTTGTCTAAAAATAAACAATATTACTAAAATAAGTATTATCAGTAAAATGATGATA
>CALXXJ010000028.1 GCA_944392665.1 uncultured Clostridia bacterium
CTATTTCTTTCAAAATATTTTCCGCTTCGGTTTATTCTCTAAAGGATTTTATTGTTTACTTTTCAATGTACTTTTTTCGTTCCTCTTGTGGAACGAGTTGCATTATACTATACCTCGTTTTGTTTGTCAAGTCTTTTTTTAATATTTTTTTATTTTTTTATTTAGGCAAAATAAAAAACTAGTAACGCTGCTTTTATTTTATTTTATTAGGTATAACTATTACTAATTCTCTTGTTATTTTTTTATTATTTTGTCTGTTACAAGGTACTTATTTATAATAGCATTTTTATTTTTCTATGTCAATACTTTTTTTAAATTTTTTTATGTTTTTTTGTGGAAAGTTTTGACATAAAGTCTACAAAATAATTTGTAGTAAAATTATCTTAACACCTTTATGCATTTATGTCAATACATTTCTTAATATTTTTAAATTTTCTTAACATTCTGTGTTACTATTTTTATTATATATTATATATTATATATAGTAGAAAATAAAAAGTACTAAAAAATTTTTAGCACTTTTTATTTTCTTACCTGTTCATAACAGTAATATAAATATTATTGACTAAACCTGTTGTTTCATCATATTCTAATCTAACAGAAAATTCTTCATTATATTTTTCTTCTATATATTCTATAACACTTTCTGCCAATTCTGTGTTTTGTACTCCTCTTTCGATAACCAATCTATATTCTGTCGGAATTCTTTCTTCTCCTTGTTCTCTATAATTTGTTATTCTAACGTCTTCTAAATCTTCTTTTGCAATATCTATTAGTTCCTCTACTCTTTCTTTTGTAATATGTTCACCTTCAAACAGTTCAAAATTTGAATTGAATCTATTTTTTTCTACTTCTGTAACAGTTTTTTCACTTGATAAATCATCTAATTCCTCTTCCATAAAATTCAAATTTATTAGCATTTGATTAATATTTTCTATAGGAACTACTTGTAAGAATGTATTTATCTGGTTTGCTATATTTTCTTCTACGTTGTTTCTTACATTTTCTTTTTGTTCATCATTCAAACTTCCTACAATAATATTGTTCTCATTTTCTACTAATTCTTCTTTTTCTTCAAACTCATTAACAATAGTAGTATTAGTCTCTGCAGTAATTTCTAAAGTGTTTTGTTCTACACTTCTACTAATGTTAACATTACTATCTACATTAGAATTCTCCATTTTCCTACTAATGCTACATTTATTTGTTATTTCTTCGCCATCCACTACTGTATTATATTGAATAGTAATTGTTTCATCATTTGTTGCTGCTGTTTTTTCAATTTTAAAATCAAAGCTATTTTCTTGTTCTTCTTCATTTTCTATTTTTTCTTCTCCTAACAAATTGATAAAATTACTTCCTTCTCCATTAACCACATCTAATCCCACAAAATCCTCTTCTGTATCAATAGATAAACTAATCGCAACCCCATTTGATTCAAATACACTAATCGTTCTTTCATTATTTCCTATGTTAAAATTCTGTATTTTTTGTATTGTATTATCTATGTCATCTATAAAATCTTGTTTTATATTAGAAGTCTTTCCATCTTGCATAAAATTATGATATTCGTTAAGTTTGTTATCTATAGCTTCTATTTTAGATAATATAATTTCATCTTTCTCTAATTCTTCTAATATTTGTATATAAATATCATTAAACTGTTCTTTTGTAATTGTTATACTATACACATTTGTATTATATTGTGTTCCATTAATTTCCAATACCATCCCTGTTTGTTTTGAAAAAGTCGCATTTGCAATATTTCCCCATATAATTTCTATATATTTTTCCTTTACAGTATTCCATTCATCTGAATTTGCACCAATCATTCCTGGAATATCTGTATGAATCAATTCATATAAGTTATATATCTCATTCTCATTTTCATTATTCATACTGGTAGACAAGTATTGTCTAATTCCATTTAGTCTAACACCAGCAATACCTTCATCTTCAATATATTCAACACCTACTATTGTTTCATCATCTTGTGTCACCGTTATATCTTTATAGTTATAACCTGTCGATTTTTCTTCTTCACCTGATATATTCATTTGAATATTGTTGATTGGATTAGAGCTATCACCATTTTCATTATATCTTACTGTAGCCGTTGTATTAGAAGTCAATTTATTATTATTTAAAATTTTTTCCATCTCAGCCATATGATCTTCATTAAGAATGTCATCTAAGTTATCTAATAATTGTCTCGTATATTTCCCAAATAATACATCATTTGATTTAAACATATCTGTCGTTGCATATAATACAATACATATGGTTGCTATGATTATAAGAATAACCAATATTATTGATATTAGTATTGCTCTTCTTTTTTTTCTTGGCATCATCATTTGTTTTTCCTCCCTTTACCTCTTTATTTCATTCTTTGCTTCATTGCTTCATATATAACAATTCCTGCTGAAACAGATGCATTTAAAGAAGTTACTTTTCCTTTCATTGGTATTTTTACCAAAAAGTCACAACTTTTTCTAACTCTATCACTCATTCCTGTTCCTTCGTTCCCTATCACAATTCCTAAAGGTCCTTTTAAATCCTGATTGTAATAATATGTATCTGTACTAATATCTGTTCCACAAATCCATAAACCATTTTCTTTTAGTTTTTCTATAGAATCTGTTATATTGGTTACTCTAGCAATCTTCATATATTGGACTGCTCCTGCTGATACTTTATTTACTGTACTATTCACTGCTGCTGCTCTTCGTTTCGGAATAATAATTCCATGTACTCCAGCTGTTTCAGCTGTTCTTATGATTGACCCTAAATTATGTGGATCTTCTATTCCATCTAATATGAGTACAAATGGTTCTTCATTTAACTCTTTTGCTTTTTCTAAAATATCTTCTATCTCACAATATTCAAATGGTGGTACAATTGCAATAACTCCTTGATAATTTTGATTTTGCGCCATTTGTTCCATTTGTCTTTTATCTTTTTCTACAAGGATGACTTTTCTTTCTTTTGCCATGCTAATAATTTTATTAATAGAACCATGCTTTTCACCTTTGGTTACATATATTTTATTGATATCTTTTCCACTTTCTAACAATTCTATAACCGCATTTCTTCCCTCTACTTGGTCTTCATATTTCTGTTCTTTCATTCTATAAACTCTCCTTTATCGTTTCTATAAAATCCTCTATCCCTATAATTAACTTGTTTATTCCTTCTAAATTTTCTATATATCTATATCTTCCTGTTATCTCCAGTTGAATACACATTTTTTTAATTCATTCATATTAACCTCATAATAAATAGCTACTCGAATTATGATTCGTCATCCAACTTTAATACACTTAAAAATGCTTCTTGTGGTATTTCTACATTTCCAATCTCACGCATTTTCTTCTTTCCTCGTTTTTGTTTTTCTAACAATTTCTTCTTTCTTGTAATATCACCACCATAACATTTCGCTAAAACATCTTTCCTCATAGCTGATATGGTTTCTCTTGCAATGATTTTTCCTCCAACAGCTGCTTGAATCGGAATTTTAAATAATTTTCTTGGAATAACAGTTTTTAGTTTTTCTACCATTTTCTTTCCTCTATCATAGGCACTATCTTTGTGAACGATAAAGCTTAAAGCATCTACTGGTTCTCCATTAATATAAATATCTAATTTTACTAAATCTGATCTTCTATATTCTTTAAATTCATAATCTAGAGAGGCATATCCTTTGGTTTTTGATTTTAAGTTATCAAAGAAATCATATATAATTTCATTTAATGGCATTTCATAGATTAATGTTACTCTATTTTCATCTAAATATTTCATGTCTATGTAAACGCCTCTTCTTCTTTGACATAGCTCCATGATATTTCCTACATAATCTTTTGGTGTTAAGATATTGGCTGTTACATAAGGTTCTTCTATATAAGATATTTCTTGTGGTGTTGGTAAATCTTCTGGATTATATAATTCGATAACTTCTCCTGTTGTTTTATGTACTTTATATATAACAGATGGTGCTGTTGTAATTAATCCTAAATCAAATTCTCTATCAATTCTTTCTTCAATAATTTCTAAATGTAATAATCCTAAAAATCCACAACGGAATCCAAATCCCAATGCAGCTGATGTTTCTTGTTCAAATTCTAAAGCTGCATCATTTAATTGTAACTTTTCCAAAGCTTCTTTTAAATCTTCATATTGACTACCATCTACTGGATATAATCCACAATATACCATAGGGGTTACCTTTTTATATCCTTTTAAAGGTTCCTCTGCTGGATTATCTTTTAAAGTAATCGTATCTCCTACATGAATGTCTGATATACTTTTAATACTTGCTGCAATGTATCCTACTTCTCCTGCTTTAATTTCTGATACTGGCATATAAGAACCTGGAATGAAATACCCCACTTCTGCAACTGTAAATGTTTTATTGGTTGCCATTAATTTGATTTCATCTCCTACTTTTACAGTTCCATCCATTACTCTTACATATGCCACTGCACCTTTATAATTATCATAATAAGAATCAAAAATTAAACATTTTGTTTTAGCATTTTCATCACCTTTTGGTGCTGGTAAGTCTGTTACAATTCTTTCTAATACTTCTTCTACATTTAGTCCTGTTTTTGCTGAAATACATGGTGCATCTTCTGCAGGTATACCAATAATATCTTCAATTTCTTGTTTTACTTCATCTACTCTAGCATTTGGTAAATCGATTTTATTTAATACTGGCAATATTTCCAAGTTGTTATCAATTGCTAGATATACATTTGCTAAAGTTTGTGCTTCTACACCTTGGCTACTATCAACTACCAAAATAGCTCCATCACATGCCGCTAAACTTCTAGAAACTTCATAATTAAAATCCACATGTCCTGGTGTATCTATTAAATTAAAGGTATATTCTTGTCCATCTTTTGCTTTATAAATCATTCTAACTGCTTGTGATTTTATGGTAATACCTCTTTCTTTTTCAATTTCCATATTATCTAGTACTTGACTTTCCATTTCTCTTTTTGATAATACGCCTGTCATTTCAATTAATCTATCTGCCAATGTAGATTTCCCATGGTCTATATGTGCAATAATACTAAAATTCCTGATATGTTCTTGTCTGTTATTCATTTTTCCTCCATCTATATTTTGATACTTGTCATTTTAACATAATTTAGCAAAAATCTCAATAGTTTGTGTTTTTTATTCTTTAAATTCATTGAGCAAATTTTTCCTAGTTATTTTTTATTGCATAGAAAAAAAGCATAAGAAATTCTTATGCTTTTCTATCTACGTTTCAAAAAGATTTCTTTTATCTTATTGACTAATTTCATATACCACTTTTCTTTTACAACTTCCACCAAATATCCTGCATTTTCTGTTTCTTTTTCTTGATTATATCTACTTTTTCTTTCTTCAAAATTAATTTCATATTTTTTTCTATCTAATTCCTCTTGTTTTTGTATTTCTTTAGCATCTCTTTCCAAAAGTTCTTTCTTTTTATTGACATCACAAATATAATCTCGATATATCAAAGATAAAATTATTCTTGTTTCTTTTAATAAATTTTGTTGATTAATACTTTTTGTAAAATCTATATTAGGTTTATAGTGTATATCTCTATTTCCGTCTATGAAGTTTACAAACTGACTAGGTATTTTTGATTTTATTTCTCTTTCCATATGGTTAATAATTTCATAAACTTCACTAAACGCTCTTCCGGGTTTCTACCGAAATTATATTATAACTCATAACCTGCTCCTTCTCTTTGGATTTGTCTTAATTTTGTATATATTTGAGAAATTTTGCTTGCTTCTTTTTTTCTATCCATAGCATCTACCATTTCGTAATTTTCTTCTAAATCCTCTAATGTAACTTGTTCATTTGTTTTTTCTTCTCTTTTTTGCAATTCTCCTAATTGTTTTTTCATTTCTTCTATGTTTATATCTTCACAGAATTTTCCATTTGTTTGACGATTATTTCTTATTTTTTGGATTGCCTCTTCTAGTACTTTTGTATCTGAGGTTTCATGAAATTGTGTTAGTAAATCTTGTACCTTATTTCTTTCATTTTCCAAACATTTATCTTTATTTACAACAACGATTGGTAATCCTCCCCACTCTTTTTGAGCTTTTAATGCATTCTCCCAGTTACGCCTTTTTCCTTTCTCCTCAAATACTACAATATAATCTGGTTGTTTTTTCTTTCCACCTTGATACCTAGCATAATCCAACTCATTATATTTTTCTGTTTCATTCACTAAATTATCTGGTGTGCAAAATTTTCCGGCGTTACTTGTTGTGATTTTTAGTTCATTCTGCCCTGAATCAAGATCTTTTGTTCCACTCATCATTAACGCATCTTGTTTCATACTTGCAAATCCATAACACAAATGAGGTTCTGGTGCTTTTCCCATCATATCATTTCTTATATAATTCGTACAAAAATGTTGCGTACCAATTAAACTTTTGTTCCAGTCTCTTTCATAATTTTCTGGTTGGTTATGATTAAATGCTGCAATTGAAGTAATAATCATTCTAAAGTCTGTTCCAGCTTCATAAATATTCTCACCGATCTTTTTCGTTTCTTCTGTTATCTGAAATAATCCTTCATTCATTTTTTCACAATATGCTGACTTTAATTTTGCCTCCATTAATTCTGTATTTATATTACTTGTAACATCTACCTCTTTATACATATTGCTTAAAACTTCTTCATTTTCTTCTTGCATGATAAGCTTTAAGGTTCTTATATAGTCTATGATTTCTGCATTTTCTTCTTTATCAGCAAGTTCTTCTATATTTTCGCCAAAAGCTGATATAATAGATTGTGTTTTATCTATATCCTGTCCAAAGATTTTTTCTAAGACAGCGAATCTTTTTTTGTCCAATTCCGAATAATTTTCTAAAAAGTCCCTTTGTATCTCACCTGACATAATTTTATCACATATTTCGTTTCTAATACTGTGTATATTATTTACTTGCTCTGTTGTTGTAATATCAAATACATTTCTAGATTGCAATATACTAGACAAAATCTCTATATCCGTATTTTCTAAATCGCATCTTTGTATTAGTTCTTCATACTCTCCTGATGACAAATTCTCTATTATATCACTCGCAAAACTTGTCCATCTCTCATTTTTTTCTGCTCTATTATTCAAGCATTTACAAAATATAGCATATGTTTTTTCATCCATTCCCAAAATTGCTTCTTGAATTTCTGGATAACATGAGATTTGATTAATTTTATCTTCGCCTAAAGAATCTATATATTTAGAATCCAACATTCTAAAATCAATCTTTTTTACTACTTCTTCATTTTTTTGAAACATTCTACCAAGTATTTCTTTATACTGTTGTCTATTTGCAAGTTCTACATTTTCAGCCTTAAAAAATTGGTCAATATTATTATATATTCCTTCTGGTGTTTCACTTTCATTCCTAAATTCTTTATAGCTTTCATCATTTTGTTTTAATATAGCCATAATTTCTTCTATATTTTCAGAAAAAACAGGCTCTTGAACTTTTCCTAATAGTTTTAACTTTTTCCATGTCTCTACATCTATTTTTTCATCTCTTACAATTTCTAAAACTATCTCATCATCTTTTATATATTTTAACACCAAATCATAACGTTCATCATCATCCACATCTAATTCTGGATTTAGTATACATCTTTTAAAAAAATCTTGTGAAAAATTTCCAATATCAAGAATTTGATAAATATCTTCTGTTTGCAAATTTAATTGTTCATCTTGAAAACATTTTTCAACAAAAGCTTCATCCTCTACGCTTGCAATTAATTCTCGTATTTCTGATGGATTCCAACTTGTATTTTTATCATATATAGATTCTTTGATAAATTCTTGATCTCCAGTATTTAATATAAAATTTAATTTATTATGTGATCCTTGTATAATTCTATCTTCCCTTATTAACTTCTTAATGAATGCACTATCTTTTTCTACCATATGTAATAATTTATATTGGTTATTATTCCCTAGATTTTCTTCTACTTCTAAAAAATTTTCTATGAATGCAACATTGTTTGTTTGTGCGACAATATTTGTTTTTTCTCCTTCATTTAATCCTAATTCCGGACTATCCATTATCTCTTGAACAATACCTATATCTTCATTTACAGATTGCACCATACTCATTCTTGCATTTCTGTTAATTCCCAATGTATTGTCTAATATACATTTTTTTATAAACTCTCTATTATTGGTTGACTTAACTAATGCACATATATTCTCTTCTGATAAAGAACAATTTTCATCATGTATATATGTCGATATTAATCCTAAATTATTTACACTTTCTAATAAACCTAATTTTTCATTATTGGTTAATCCTAAACTTTCATCATATATAGCATTTCTTGTTAATTCAATATCTTTCGCTTTTTTTATTAACTCAATTCTTTCCCCTTTAGTAAATTCTATTTCCTCATCTTCTAAACATTCTTTTATAAAGTCAATATCGCCTACACCTTGTATCAAATACACTTTACTTCCTCTTGGATTTAACTTTATATACTCTTTTACACACTCCCTATCACCATATGTCCTTATCACCACTTCTAAATCAGCATCTTTCATAGTTCTATTTGGACTCTTTATATATTCTCTTAAAAATTCTGTTCCTAGTTTTTTTATCAAATCTTCTCTAGCAAATTCATCTGGTATAAAGTCTACTGCTCGAATTTTATCTTGCACATCTTTCATGCTAGAAATAATTTCTAAAGTTGCTGGTCCGCCTTTAAAAACCTCTGGCCTTTCTAGTTTTCTTTTATCATCTTCTATATATACTAATAAATCTTCACTTATATTGGCATAAAAATCTTCTTTTTCTTCTTCTGGTATATTTTTTTCTAGCTCTTGTGTTATTTCTCTTAGCAAATTTTCTATTATTTCGTCATCTTCATTTTCAATTAATGACAATTCTTCATTTGTTAACTCTCTTTTTAAGACTTCTTTTACAATTTTCTTTAAATCTTCTATATCATTTAAGTTATTTAATCTCTCTATTATATCTCCCATTAATTTCCTCTTCTTTTGATTTTCTCTTTCATCTAAATATACCATACTTTTATTGTTTTTTAAATAGTTTTTTATATTTTAATCTAAATATCCTTCATATAAATTATACACATTTTGATATCCTAATTTTCTTAATAATTTCTTTGCTTTTTTACTTCTCCCTCCTGAACTACAATATACGATAATATCTTTCTCTTTATCTACTAATCTATTTCCTGCTTCTTTTTTTATTTCATATTCTGGAATCGATATGGCTCCATCAATGTGTCCTTCTCGAAATTCTTGTGGACTTCTAACATCTATTATAATAGCTCCTTCTTTTTGAAATTGCTTTAATTCTTCTAATCCAATATCGTTTTCTTCTATTTCTCTATACCATTTATTTTTTATAATATCTTTTATTTTATTTATCATTACCTTTCCCATTCCTCCAAACACAAAACTAATTGAAAAGAATTAAATTTTTTCAATCTTTCATTTCCAACAAAAATTTTCCTACTTATATATTATATTCTAAAAAATGATATTTCGTTCTTTATTTTAGAACAATAGAAAGCTTTCTTAGACATTTTCTCATCTATGACATTTTAAGGCTCACGTTATTATTAGGCACTAATTTTACACAAACAAAATTATCCACAGATTCTATATTTATCCACAGTTATTTTTTTCTGATATTCTACTTTTTCTTATATTTTTCTACTTTTTTCTAGTGACATTCTCATGACAGATTTATTTCATTCCTATATTTTTATTCTTTTATATTTTCTTATTTTCTGCTATTTTTACTTATTCTTCTCTGAATTTCATCATTTTTCGCATGCTTTTATTACATTCTTTTTTCATATTAATGACAAATCGATGTATTTTTTCTGTTTTATGTATATCTTTTTAACTCTTCTTTTGTCATATTTATCCACTTTTATTAATTGTGGAAACTGTGGATAAGTTTGTGAATAATTGAAAATACTATTTTTTCGTTCACGAGTTGTTCACATTGCTTTTTCATATTTTCCACTTTTTTATTTTTTTACAATTTATTTTTCTCATTATGTGTACCAAAAAAAATACACTTCGTTTTATGAAGTGTATTAAAAGAATATCCAGTAAATGGCTAATATAATCTCTAAAATAGTTATAAATGGCAATCCGACTACAAATTGTAATTTTTGTGTTTTATGTCTAAAAGTATACATTCCAGCTATAGTCCCTATTCCGTCCTCCCAAGGCTGTAATAATAAATATGGTTTTTTCTGGAATTCTCCACGCACCTTTTTTGGCTTTTCGCTTATCTATAAACATGATTAAAAAACCAATGATATTAATTACCACAAAATAAATAATGATGTTTCTTATTGAAAATATATCTTGTATGCTTGTCGTGTTTTCAAACATTTTGCTTTGCTCCTCTTCTAAAAATTAAAATCTAAATAGGCATATTTTTTTGGTTTATAATTTAAAAAGCTATCTATATCTTTTTTTGCACTTTCAGAAATTGTATCTATTCTAACAAATTGATTATTCTCTTCTACCAATGGAACAATATATCTTTGTTTTACTTTTATATCTACTGCATATTTATCTTTAGGTAGTTCATCACTTTCCTTGATTTGTGTTGCATCTTCCCATTTCTTAAAACAATTTGAAAGATTTCCGATTGGACAATTCTCTATTTTTTGAATAATCTCTTTTTCACTTAATGTATATAAATCTGTTTTGGTAACTAAATGTTGTTCATACATCTTTTTCACAATATCTGCAATCAATTGCATAGAATATTTAGTTTCATTTCCGACATATATACAAGATAGCTTACTCATAGTATTTACAAACTTCTCTGCAATTTCTTTATGCTTAAAACCTAGTTCTTGTATGCCATCCTCATCTTGTTGAACTTCTATATCTTGATAAATCTCTTTTACTGTTTCTAAATCCCATAATTTTTCTCTTACACCTAATCCATTAGATAAGGTATATTCTAATCTATCTGAAGAAAGTTTTGGTGTATCATTATCTGCAATTGGGTATATATGATAATCACATACTTCTTCTAATTTTATATGATCTCTATCTAATAATGTCATAATTTCTTTTGAATTTTCTATGATTTGTGTTGTTAATTCTTCTGTCGATTCTTGTTTTTCATGGTCTCCGTTCATAAAATCAATACAATGTTTAAATACAGGTGTTGCTATATCATGAAATAATCCAGATAATGTTTGTTTTTTATCCTTTGTAAAATTCCATATAATTAGTGCAACTGCTACACTATGGTCTAAACTTGAATACCAAATTTCATCAAACATTTTAGAATATATTGTTCCAGAGGTGACACTAATCTTTGCTTGTTTTTGCATTTCTGGTGTATGGATATAGTCTAGTAAAAATTCTGGGAATTCTGGTGATAAAATTTTAAAATAGTCTTGTAACAATTTTGGTAATTCTTCAATATATGTATCCATTTTTCTCTTCCTCCTATCTTTCTTATTTTATATAACATTTTATATATTGTCAATTTTTCCTATAAAAACACTTTATTTTTTTGTTGTTTTGTGATACAATGTGTACGATTTTAATGTCAAAAGAAAAAATTTAGGAGGAATTGATTATGGAATTTAATAGATGTAGTAGATGTGGAAGTTTTTATGTATCACAAGGTAATGTTTGTCCAAAATGTAGTGCTAAAGATGGTATAGAATTTTCTAATTTTGTCAATTATGTGCAAGAAAATGGTTTAAATGATTCTTTAGATACAATTTCTGGTCAAATCGGTGTTTCAGTAAAAAATTTAAATAGATTTTTAGAATACGAAGATTTTAAACAATATAAAACAGATATTAACAATATTGGTAAAAATGGAAATATAGGAAATACTGGTATTACATTAAATTAGTTTAGACAAATCTCGCTTTGCGAGAACTTTTTTTCTATTTTTTTATTTACTATTTCGTTTAAGTTCTCGATAAAGCGTAAAGATTTGTCGCCGCGAAAAATTGCTTGCAATTTTTCTGTGCAATATTTTTTACAATTAGAAAATCATATTTTCTAATTGTAAAACGGAGTCTTCTATCCGTTTTTTTATTTATATATTATTTGAAAGGATTGAATTTGATGAAAAATGTTTTTGATATTTTAGACGAAAGAGGATATATTGAGCAATTGACACATCCAACAGAAATTAAAGAACTTTTTGGCAAAGAATCTGTTCCATTTTATATTGGAATTGACCCTACTGCTGATAGTCTTCATGTTGGGCATTTTGTTTCATTAATGGTAGCTAGTCACATGCAAAAATGTGGGCATAAACCGATTATTTTAGTAGGTGGTGGTACAGCAACTATTGGTGATCCTTCTGGAAAAACAGATATGAGAAAAATGATGTCAAGAGAAGAAATTAATCACAATGTGGAATGTATCAAAAAGCAAGTAGAAAAATTTGTTAGTTTTGAAGGAGAAAATGCTGCTATCATTGTTAATAATGCTGATTGGTTATTAGACTTAAAATTTGTTGACTTTGTTCGTGAAATCGGTAGTTTATTTTCTGTAAATAGAATGCTTGCTGCAGAATGTTATAAACAAAGATTAGAAACTGGTTTAACCTTTTTTGAAATGAGTTATATGTTAATGCAATCTTATGACTTTTTATATTTATATAACCAATATGGTTGCAAACTTCAAATGGGTGGAAATGACCAATGGTCTAACATTATTGGTGGTGTTGAATTAATTCGAAAGATTGGTAAAGAAGATTCTTATGGTTTGACATTTAAACTTTTAACAACAAAAGAAGGAAAGAAAATGGGTAAAACAGAAAAAGGTGCTTTATGGTTAGATCCTAACAAAACTTCACCTTATGAATTTTATCAATATTGGAGAAATATTGAAGATAGTAGTGTAGAAACTGTTTTAAAAATGTTGACATTTCTTCCAATTGAACAAATTAATGAATTATCAAATTTAAAAGATGAAAAAATAAATGAAGCTAAAAAAGTAGCAGCTTATGAAATCACGAAATTAATTCATGGTGAAGAAGAAGCAAAAAAAGCAGAAGAAGCTTCTAATGCTTTATTCAGTGGTACTGGTAGTTTAGATAATATGCCTACTGTAAAATTAGAATCTACAAATATTTCTATTTTAGATGCTATTATCCAAACTGGAATTGCTCCATCTAAAGGACAAGCTAGAACTTTAGTTACTCAAGGTGGTATTTCTTTAAATGATGAAAAAATTTCTGATGTAAATTATCAACTTTCTGAGAAAGATTTTACTGAAGGTTATGCAATTTTAAAGAAAGGTAAAAAAGTATTTTATAAATTAGAAAAATAGAAAAAAGGGAAATTGGGGACAGTCTCATTTTTCCCTCACCTACTTTTTTGCACTATCTCAACAATATCAGCGATATATTCTCCAATTACTGGAATATTTAATGCTACAATTCTTTGTAAAATGATAACTAACAAGGCTGTTATGATTGTAACACCTATACCAATTCCTACTCCTCTAAAAATCCCAGCAATTAGATTTCTTTTTATAATTTCTTTTTTACTTCCCAATATATATGTCCATTCCTCAATATTGGATTTTTGAAATGTTTCTATTAAATTATTGATAGATCTATTTAATATATCTACCTTTTTATTTTTTATCTTATTAAAAAATCCCAACATAAAAAATCCACCTTATTTATAGAGTGGATTTTTTATATACTTTTTATTCAATATTTTTTTGATTTCATATTTTTTAATTATACATTTTCGTTTACTGTCACATTTGCATCTTCGATTTCTTCATTAATTGTATTATCAACTGTATTTGTATTATTTACATCATCTGGATTTTCTGTATTAGTAGCTTCTTCTTCTCTCATTGTTTCTAAGGAATCTATCAATGTTTGTAATCGTTCTATATCGCTTCCCATCATGCTCCAATCACTATTATTCATAGAATCTTTTAAGTTTTGATTTGCTTTAATAATTGAATCAATTAATCCTTCAATATCTTCTGTGTTTTCGACTTCAATATCTACTGCTGAATTTGAAAGAAGATTTTGTAAGGCTTCTTGTAAGGTATCTCCAATTGCTACTTTATTTCCTGATGCAACGACTACTTTTTTTAGTAATGGTATTTCTGATTCATTAATCATGGTTTGATAAATTGGTTCAACATATAATAAGGTATTTCCTATTGGCACAATAATCATCTGTTTTGTAATTCGAGTGCCTGTAGTTTCTAATGTTTCTAGTTCTGATGAGATAGCTGCATCTTCTTCTATCTGTTTATCTAACTGTGTCGGACTAACAATATTACTATCTGCTGAGAATGTGCATAATTTCAATTTGTTTGTTCCTCCAGCTGTTGTTCCAACTAAGTATGAAATAATATTTTGTCTGCCATTTTGTGTATATATTTGCATTAATCCTAGTTCTTCACCATCATCTGTTTTTACCATGATATAGTATGGTTCTAAATATGTTCCTGTTGATCTTGTTGTATTTAGGTTATTATATCTAACAAAATCCCATAAATCATCTGAACGATATAATACATCTGGTCTTACATTATGATAAATCTTTAACAATTCAGCTTGCACATTATATAAGAATTCTGGATATACAAAATGTTCTGCAATATCTTCTGGAACTTCTTCGTCTAAGTCTGCAAATAAAGAAGGATATATATTTCTATATGCCATTGCAATTGGGTCTGTCCTATCTGTTATATAGAAATCCATGGTTCCATTATAAGCATCAATAATAACTTTTACAGAATTTCTAATATAATTAATATCTCTTGTTCCACCTTCATGTTCAATTTCTGTATATTGTGAATATGGGTAACTGCTTGAAATTGTATAAGCATCTAATACCCAATAGATTTTTCCATCATCACCAATGACTGTGTATGGATTTTCATCATACATTAAATATGGTAATGCTTTTTTTGCTCTTTCTATGATATTTCTATTAATTAATATTTTACTATCACTTGTGATTTCAGTAGAAAATGCTAAATTGATATCTCCTTTATACATTGCTAAAACAAATCTATCTAAAAATCCTAATTGTAACCCTGCTTCTCCATCATATGATGATGTCACATCGTTTCCATTTTCATCTGTATAATCATATTCTTGTTTGTTTTTGGTATTTGTTGCAACAATAGCACTATTATCTGTACTAAAATAAATTCTTGGTTCTGTTATATTGACAACCTCATCACTTCCAGATACATTTTTTTGAATATATTCTATATTACCTGTCTCTGAACTTTCTGTTGCTGATGTTATAATTTCTCCATATCCATGTGTATATTCATAGGTTTTATTACTATAAGTTCTACCTGAACTTGTAATTTCTCTTGGAGATAAGTATACAATTTGTTCTTCATCACCAATTCTATATTTTGCCAAATTAGCACTTCTATATGTATAATATCCTGTACTCGTTTGTGTATTTTCTAAAGTGATTACTACTGCATCTTCACTAATGATTGGTATATTATTCACAATATTTGTATTTTCATTTAATTCTTGTTCTGTTACTGTTCCAGAATATTCTACTGCCTGTTCTTCTACGTCTAATCCATAAGCATTTTTGGTATTTTCTATATTTTGCGAAATATATGGTCTTTCTCTATCTAATTCATTAGAATTTACATAGATTAAGTCAAAGACTACCATAACCACAAATAATGCTACTAAATAAATAGGAATGACTGCTAAATTTTTCAATACTTTTGCTGTATTTTCTTGTTTAAAATATTTTAAAGCTCTATATGCAAAAATAACAATAACAAATGCAAATATAATATATCCCCATAATCTAATAGTTGCCTCTGTCATACCCGCACCATTAATTTCTATATTATCATCAATCGTTAGAATTTTTCCAAACATTAAATTCTGTGTACCTAATATTGTAATGATAGCAACTCCCAAAATAATGAATAGAACATTTCTTGTTAATTTTTTCATAAATAAACTGTCTTTTAACATATTTCTATCCACACCATCAAAATATCGATTAAATACAAGGATATAATATGCTGTCATGTATATGGTTAATCCCACAACAATTCCTACTATATAATATACAATCATCTCAATTAATGGTTTTTGGAACACATAATATGCAATGTCTAATCCAAATATAGGATCTGTTATTCCAAAAGATGTATTTGCCATCACTAACATAATATTTTGCATCATCCTATTTGAAACAAATACACTAACAATAATAGAAATTACCAATGATATGGATTTATTTAATAATTTAGGCATTTCTTTTTTTTCTTTATCAAAAAATGGTTTTAATCCTTTCTTGATTCCTCTATTGGTCATATAAATAACAAAGAATAATATAACAAAATTGATTGCCATAATTGTATATCCATATCTTAGATTTGTATAAAATACGTCTAAATAATTTTCTCCTAATTCTAAATATTCTAAATAACTTCCTCTTACTTGGATATATGAAGTAATCGCAAAGATTAAGATAAATACAATTACTAATATCATTCTTATTTTACTTTTTTTCTTTGTTTTTTCTGGTTGATTTGTAGTATTTTCATTTTCTTGCATCGCTTCTTTTTTTTCTTCTTCCAAAATGATTCCTCCTTTTTTCTAGCATCTCCTTTTATTTCTAATAAACTCAAATGACATTTCTTATAAATTTCACATTCTGATTTTTTACCAATTCAACCTTAAATGAACTTTAAGAAATATCCCTAAAATTCAAAAAGATTATTTAAATAATTGCTTTTACAAAATCTTCTGCATTAAAGATTTCCATGTCATCAATTTGTTCTCCTACACCAATAAATTTTACTGGTATTTTATTTTCTTCTACAATTCCAATAACAACGCCACCTTTTGCTGTACCATCTAATTTGGTTAATACCAAACCAGTGATATCTGCCTCTTCTTTAAATGCTTTTACTTGTGAAATCGCATTTTGTCCAGTTGTTCCATCGATGACTAATAATACTTCTTTATCAGCTTCACTCATTTCTTTATTGATAACTTTTTGAATCTTATTTAACTCATCCATTAAATACTTTTTGTTATGAAGTCTCCCTGCCGTATCGACAATTAATACATCAGCATTCTTTTCTTTTGTTATTTTGATAGCATCATACACAACAGAAGCTGGGTCTACCCCTTCTTCTCGTTTCACAATATCTGCTCCAGAACGTTTTGCCCAAATCTCTAGTTGTTCTACTGCCGCTGCTCTAAAAGTGTCTGCTGCTGCAACAACTACTTTTTTTCCATCTTTTGCTAAACGATTGGCAATTTTTCCAATTGAAGTTGTTTTTCCTACTCCATTTACCCCAACGACTAGTATGACTGATGGTTTTGTATTTAAATGTAGACTTATATCTGTTACCTCTAATATTTTTTGCATTTCTTCTCTTAATGCTTTTTTTACATCTTCTTCATCTTCTATTTTTTCCTTTTTAATTCTTTCTCTTAAATTATTGATAATTTTTATAGATGTATCCATTCCAATATCGGACATAATTAAGATTTCTTCTAATTCCTCTAAAAAATCTTCGTCTACTTTTCTAAAACTACTGAATACACTATTAATTTTTTCATCAAATGATTTTTTTGTTTTATTTAATCCATTTTTTAATTTATCAAAAAATCCCATGGTTATTTTCCTTTCTCTTATTATTAGTTTTGCTTGTTATTTCAAGTTTCTTTTGACATTATTTATTTTAACATATTTTTTCTGATATTTCCATTAATTTTAGGATTTTGTTTAATTTATCAGTATTTATAAAATTTATTCTCTATTGCTTATTAATTAGTTTTTTCCTAAAAATAAAAAAGAATTTTCAAAAATATTTAAAAATTCTTTTCTATTTTTATATATATTTAATTATTCCATTTTATTTAAAATTGAACATTTAGACATTCCATCAAATCGTTCAAATTTAAATATGAGGGATTTTTGAGTCAGTCTCCAAAATCCCGATTTATTCTAATACAAATAATTCTCCTAATGGTTTTGCTTCATTTAATCTTTTTATTGCTTCCGCAAATAATGGTGCGATTGTTAATACTTTTATTTTGCTACTTTGTTTTTGTTTTTCTTCTGATAATGGAATTGTATTTGTAATTACTAATTCTTTTATTGGAGATGCCTCAATTCTTTGTACTGCATCTGCTGATAATACACCATGTGTGCAACCTGCATAAATCTCTTTTGCATGGAATCTCTCTAAGATTTTTGCTGTTTCAATTAAAGAACCTGCTGTATCTACTTCATCATCAAAAATGATAGCTTCTTTATTTTCAACATCACCAATAACTGTTGTAGCTATTGCTCTATCATCATTACCTGCCCTTCTTTTATCGATTAGTGCAATTGGACATCCAAAATATTCTGAGTATTTATATGCTTTTTTTGAACTTCCTGCATCTGTTGCTACAATTACCATGTCCTTTAAATTTTTTTCTTTAAAATATTTTTGTAAAATGTTTTGTGCTGATAATCTGTCACAATTGATATTAAAATATGCTTGGATTGCTGGATTATGTAAGTCGCATGTAATAACTCTTGTTGCTCCTGCTGCTTCTAATAATTGTTGCATTAATTTTGCAGTTACTGGTATTCTTGGTTGATCTTTTTTATCTGATCTTGAATAAATATAATATGGTAAAACCACATTAATGTTTTTTGCTGATGCCCTTTTAAATGCATCAATTACTATTAATAGTTCCATAACTCTTTCATTAACTGGAGGTGTTGTTGTTTGCACAATATATATGTCTTGTTCTCTTACTGTTTCTTTTATTTGCACAAACGTATTGTCATTTTTAAATTTTAGTATGTCCATTTCTCCTACTGGTAAATTTAGATAATCACATATCTCTTTTGTGAAATTTTCTGCACTTTTACAGGCAAAGATTTTGATATTTTCCATTTTTCTACTCCTTTTATTTATTTTACCTTAATAGTATATCACCTTTTTTCAATTTTTCCAAGTATTATTCAAAATTCGACATTTTTTTAGTTTTTTTATCTATAATACCAGAAAAGCCGAGCAAATGCTCGGCAATTTTCTGGGAACCTTAAAAATCATTTATTTTTTTATTGAACCCCTCTGTAAACACCTCCCATTCCTCTATACTTTTAAATGTATCAATTGGTGTTTCCAGAAGGTCGAATTTGAGCTCTTCAGGAACCCAAACGCTATATCCTTCAAGCTGTTCTATAGCCTCTTGGAGCTCCTTTCTACTTTGCTGAAATTCAACAAAGTTTTTATTTTTCTGTTCTTCTGTATGCTCTGGATTAATAGCAATTAGTTGGCATAAATTAATCCGAAAAGCTGCTCCAATGAAATTGGAACGAGCTATAATAATCTTTTCCTTTTCTCTTTGTTCCGCAGCTTTATTTTCATCCTCTTTCAGTTTTACATATCTATCCCATTTATCGGGATAGTCCCTGTAAAGCTTAATGGTATTCCAAATTGCTTGTATGAAACCAATAGGTTTCATAATTTTTCCTTTTAATCTTAATAACCACATTTTTCTGTAAAACCGACCTGTAAAAAATAACTTCATATGTAATCCTCCTTGATTTTTTGTTTTAAGGTTCTTTCTACTGTACCTATTATTTCTCCTGGTACGAGGATACTATATATATATCCCATCAAATTTGAATTTTCATTGATAATAAGCAAGTAATAAAATATCAAAGCGACAAAAAAATCGACTTTTTACAGTCGATTAAATTTTTTCATCTGGTGCGACGATTTTACCTTTTGGAGCGATATTCTCACAAGTTACGAACTTCGTTCTCTTTCTGAAAATATTATATATGAATTATCATTAAATTTCAATGGACATATGTGTAATATTTATTCATGGGATGTGCCAAACGATAATTGATAATTATTTTGCTACAGTATGGGGCAATATTTTAGCGAAAAATAATGTAGGATTTCTTTATGAGCATAATAGAGGTCATTCAATAGAAAATGATACATTAATGAGAGATGGTTCATATGCTCGATATGGTTGTATGTATGAAATTTTTGAAGATTGTATTTTAGATATTGATTTAGCTATTAATAAGGCTAAAGAACTGGGTTATAAAAGATTTATATTGATTGGACATAGTTATGGATGTAACAAGCTGATTTACTATTATTATAAAAAACAACCTAACATTTTGGGACTAATACTAGCAAGTGCTCCAGATATGGTTGGACTTCAATTATATCGCCAGAAAGACTATAAAGAACTTATCAAAGAAGCAAAAGAAAATATTGATGATGGCAATCCCACTAAACTCCTTAGTAACTTAGTTGAAGATTATATGTATATGAGTTCTCAAACATATTATAATTGGTTTGAAAAGAATTCTAATTTAGACAATTTACCTGTTATGGGTAATTCCGAAAACTGGTATCAATTTGAATCTATAAATGTTCCAATATTAACTTTTTCAGGTTCAAATGAAACAGATAATTATTTACATTTAGATTTATTAAAAGATAAAGCAAAAAATTGTAATGACTTCGAAGATAAAATTATAGATAATACAAATCATTTTTATATTGGAAAAGAAAATGAAATTGGAAATACTATTATAGATTGGATAAAAAAGAGGTTTTAATAAAAGTTAAAGACAATGCCTGAATTTAATTTAGAGAAAGCATTGTCTTTTTGTGTATTTACAAATTAATTATTTTTCCTATAATCTCTTTATCCTCTATTTTATTAATTCCAAAACATTTTTTGCCCACATCCTTTATAGAAGCTCCTAAATGATACATCTCTTCATTGTCTATTACTATAAATCTATCGTGAAATTTATTTGTTTTAGCAATTTTTAGAATAGGATATTCTTTATTAAATTTTTGAATATCTATATTTTGAATATTACTTTTGTTAGATGTAAAAATAACTACTTCTACATTATTCTTCTTTTTAGTTAACATCTTTAATATACTATCATCAACATAATTATCTATTATCAAAATCTTCTTACTTGCTTTTTTTATAATGTCGACAATAAGACTATAGGCATCATATATTTGTCCTTGAAAAAATATTCTCTGTTTAATGTTTTCTTCAAATTGTAATTGATTAAAAACTTCATCAAATTTTTTATCATGTTCTAATAATTTATATTCCATACTTGTTAATCTTTCAAAGACTTGTCCATTTAGCATTAAAAATTTTCTCATTTCAACAAAAGCATTCATAATATTTATACTAACTTGAATTGCTATATCGTTTTTTAATAAACCTGATAACATTGCTATACCTTGTTCTGTAAAAACATAAGGCAAATATTTACGATGTTTCCCTCTTCCTACGTTTTCGTTTAAGGTCGCAAATTGCGACCTTAAAGAATTATCAAAATTTTCTTGTATACTATCTTTGTTTAAGGTGATATCTTTGCACCTTAAAACTTCATACTCTTCATCTGTTAATTGAAAGCAAAAATTTTCAGGAAATCTTTGTTTATTTCTATTTACAGTTTCATTTATTCTTTTAGTAGGATAATGATACAGCATTGCTACATCACTATCTAGCATTACTTGTTTTCCTCTTATGGTATATATTAAATTTTTTATTTCTTCATTAGATATTTCATTTTGAATTGGTAATTTGTTTTCTTCCATAAATTCACATCCTTACATTAGATTAGTAATATTATAAAACATTTGTTTGTTACTGTCAAGCGATTTATCCAAATTTATACATATTTTCTATTTGATAGTTAATACTATTAAATAAGTATAATGCTACTTTATTTTGTTCTTCTGAATCCATCTCCATAATTTTTGCTATTGCGAACATTATCAGAGGATAATTCGCAAAATTTATTAATGTAGTCTTGTATTCGATATTAATTTGTTTTAACAAATTATCAAAGTATTTATACAATTCTTTTTTATCATATGCTAAATTTGTATGGCTATACTCGTCACACATACATATTGCTAGCCTTAATTTATTTTCAATATCCATATCTTTTATCATATCTATTAAATAATTTATTTTATCATCATTCATATTTTTTCTCCTTGTCATTTTTATTTTTTTGGGAATTGGGGGCATCCCATAATTTAGAATTTGTGCAGGAATACAAATTCAGTGCTTGCTGGGACAAAAATTTGTAAATTTCAAAAATATTTCTTGTGCATTTTTTAGTTTATTTGTTATAAAATTTCTGTTGGAGTTTTAGGTATCAAAGTTAAATTATCTACTATATTTTCGTTCTCAATATAGGGACAATTTATAATTCCATTAGCATAAAAGTTTTGCTT
>CALXXJ010000029.1 GCA_944392665.1 uncultured Clostridia bacterium
TTCTATATAATAAAAAGTTATCTAAATTGGTAATTTTTATTTTCCCTTTTTTGGTAATTTTGGTATTGACTTTTATATTTCCTGACATTCCTCAAAATTCTCTTCTCTTCATTCTTTGGGATTCCCTCCCAATATGCTACACCGTCTACTCCTATGATATGTGGTTGACCTTTTATATCGAATTCAACCCGGAGTAAGCTGCTAGCCGGACCAAGATACATTAATTGGTTTGTAATGTTCTCGACCTCTACGTAGTTTCTTTTTTTTCTTCTTGCTATTATCTTCATTTCTTCTCAACCTTTCCTTTTCCCTGTATACAGGGATTATTCATGCAAATCGCATAAATTTATTATACCATATTTACATAAAATTAGCAATTTTAAAACTTTTCGAAATATAAAGATATGGATAGAATTTTCTAATTCTACCCATATCTAAAACTATTCTACTGCTCTATTTGCTATTTCGATTGCTTTTGAAACAATATTTCCACAATCCTTAGAAGAAACATTTCCCCAGCTTCCTCCGTCTTTTTTTACTTGTTCATATACTCCTAATTCTTTTGCAATTTCTTCTCTTAAATTTTCAGAAATTAAATGACGATTCTTAGACATAATTTCCTCCTAAAAAATTCAAACTTATAAAACTGTATATACAACTTTATATGTTTAGTATTCTCTTTTTTATATAAAATTATTTTAACAAAATTTTTATTTTTTTCCTTTTTTTCTCGTATGGAAAAATTTGCTTTCTTTATTTTATAAATTTTATGTGAATTATATATAACTTTTCGATAAATTATGGTATAATGAAAAAGACATCTAAAAAAGGAGAATTTTATGAACACAAAAAATATGCAATTAGAAAAACCAATAGATAAAGTAACTTTATTAGGTGTAGAATTACAACCTAAAGAAGAAATAAATAATAAAGAAGAAAAATCTCACTTTCAAGAAAAAGCATCTACTGAAAAGAAAAATTCTCTTTCCAAAGAAAACATAAACACAGAGAAAAAAGACTCTTATTCTAAAGAAGAAACTAATACGGTGAAAAAAGAGTTACTTCCTCAAGAAGAAACTAATTATGAAAATAAAGAATTTTATCCTAAAGAAGAAAAGACTATTGAAAAAAGAGAATTTCATCCAGTAGAAAATTATCATCCTGAGAATGCTAGACATTTACATTCTAAAGGAGTACGTATTTTGGGAATTAGTATTTTAGTTTTTATTATTTTATTAAGTATTGCATTTTTTATATTTACTTTTTTAAATAGTAAAAACGCAAATATCATTTCTGGAATCAGTATAAAAGGTATTGATGTTTCTAACTTATCCGTAGATGAAGCAAAAGAAACCTTACAAAACTATATTAATGAAAATTTGCCAGAAAATATTACTTTAGTACATAATGAATATGAAACCAGTATTCCTTTATCTTCACTTAATGTAAGTTTTGATATTGATTCTGCTGTTAATCAAGCATATGAAACAGGAAAATCTGGTAATATATTTGAAAATGGTTTTATTGCTTTAAAAACAAGAATTAATCCTATTGATATAGAACTTTCAGCCACTTTAGATGAAGAACAGTTAAGAACTGCTTTAAACGATATTTCCTCTAAATTACCTGATACAGTTATTGAAAGTGGTTATTATATAGAAGGTAATGATTTAATTGTTACGAAAGGAGCTGAAGGTAATGTTGTCAATGTGGATCAAATGTGCACATATATAAAAAGTGGTATTTCAAATTTAACTTTAAAAAATAGAACTTTAGATATTTCTACTGTCTCTAAACAACCTTCTGCAATTGATATAGAAAAAATATATAACGAAATATATAAGGAACCTGTTGATGCTTATTACACACAAGATCCATTTGCTGTTTATCCATCTGAAAATGGTTTAGATTTTGCTATTTCCTTGGATGAAGCTAAAGAAATATTACTAGAAGAGAAATCAGAATATGTCATACCTTTACAAACTTTATACCCTAATGTAACAACAAATATGATTGGTACAGAAGCATTTCCAGATATGCTTTCAACATATTCTACTAGATATTCTACAAGTGATAGAGATAGAACAACCAATTTGCAACTCGCTGCTTCAAAAATTAATGGTACAGTTATAATGCCTGGTGAAACATTTTCATATAACCAAGTTGTAGGAGAAAGAACAATTGCCGCAGGTTACAAAGAAGCTCCTATTTATGTAAGTGGTGAAGTTGTAGATGGCTTAGGTGGTGGAATTTGCCAAATCACATCTACATTATATAATGCTGTTTTATATGCAAACTTAGAAATTGTAGAAAGAAGTAACCATCAATTTGTTCCATCTTATGTTAAAGCTAGTAGAGACGCTACTGTTGTATATGGTTCAATTGATTTTAAATTTAAAAATAATAGAGATTATCCTATAAAATTAGTATGTTCTGTTTCTGGAGGCATTGCTAAATTTGATATATATGGTTTAAGAACAGATAATGAATATGAAGTTGAAATTTCTTCATATGTAACTGGTAGTACAGCTAATTCTACTTATTCAGAGGCTTACAGAATCTTAAAACAAAATGGTCAAGTGGTTAGCACAGAGCTATTGTCTAAAGATGTATATAAAAGACATTAAACAAGAAAAGGTTGCCAAAGGGGACGGGTTAAAATGGCAACCTTTTATTTATATTAGATAATTCATTCTTCAATAAAAAAGGTTGCCATTTTAACCCGTCCCCTTTGGCAACCTTTCGCATTTTACATGGTCAATACGCCATTTCCTGTGTCTGTTATAATTAATATATCTTCTTCTCTTCCATTTTCTGCATTGATATATACTAAAAATTCTTTATCATTTACTTTTCCTTTAAATTCATAACATAATATCTCTGTTTGCCATTCTGTTGGAATAATTGCCATTCCTTCACTTGTCAATTCTAATTTTGGATTTAAATTTTCTTTTGCTTCTTCACTGGTAATTTGTATATTACTGATATCTCTTTCTGTATGATTATTCAAATATCCTGTTGTTTCAATCCCTAGTATTTCTCCATTATCTAAAGCCACTTTTACTTTTATTAAGTCTGGGTATGCAATTACATCTTCTTGCTTATAAGCATAATTAATCGTTGTGATTCCCTCTTGCGTAATATAGTAAGTTTCTTGCATACTACTAAATCCTCTGTTTTCTAAGAATTCCTTTCCTTTTTGTGTTGCTTCTTCTTGTGATAAAATTTCTGCATTTACTTCTCTATTGGTATTCATATATATGACATGTCCACCCTTTTTAGAAATTGAAATATTCATATTTTCATCATTGTTTCCTGTAATTGAAAATGTATAAGCTGGAATGGTTGCATTTTCAGATAATCCCAAATTAGAAATCTCTTTTATTTTATCTTTTCCTATAAATTCTTCTGCAATTCCTTTCGCAGTATTTTCATCAATATCTTCTCCCGTTAATCCTTTTTTCTCTGTACTTGTCATATGTTCGGAATAGGCTCCATCATAAATTAAACCAGAATATTCATGAAAGTTTTCCTCTAAATTACTAAAACTTTCTTTGGATATATTATCTACTTGTTGTGCAAAAGCTACTGTTCCTTTTTTCGTTAATTCTCCCCATTCAAATCTTCCACTATTTAAATCTTCAGATAATTGGTTTAATGTGTTTTCTAATTCTGTGCTATAAGAATGCAATTCTTCAAGATTTGCTAAATCCTCTTCATTTAAGCTCTCATTATATATATTTTTTCTAGATAAAGAATAACTATAATCACTTACTTGATTTAAAAATTTCTCTGTATTCTCTAGTTCTTGGCTTTCTACTGGTAACATACTTAAATAACTTTGTGCCAGGTTTGCCTCTCTCCATAAATTGGTTAATGTTTCTGCCCCATGTTCTGGTGTGGTAGAAATTAATGATTTTGCCAAATATGTTTCTACATTTTGCACATAATCCACTAATTCATAAAATGCCATATTATATGAATTTTCAGAAGCTTGCCTATATTCTCTTTGTTTTTTATATAAAATGATTCCCAATATGGCAACTACAACTAAAAGAACCATAATGATACTAAGCATATGTCCTTTTTTTAATCTTTCTTTCCATTCTACTAATTTATTCATTCTTTTCCTTCCTTTCGTTACTTACAAAATCTATGTTTTCCTATTGTGATAACATGTGGCCTTGACCATATCCAGCTATTTGTTGCTGTATCTGGATTAAAATAATATACACAACCTCCTGTTGGATCCCAACCATTTAAAGCATCTTGTGCTGCTTTATACACTGTCGAATTCTCATCAATTGGTGCATTGATTTGTCCATCTGCTACTGCTGTAAAAGCCCCTGATTGATAGATTACACCTGAAATAGAATTGGGAAATCGTGAATCCTTTACTCGATTTAAGATAACTGCTCCAACGGCTACTTGTCCTTCATATGGTTCTCCTCTTGCTTCTCCATTTATCGCTCTTGCCATTAATTGCACATCTGATGTATGAGAGCTTGCTGCATAACTGATATTTTGTTTTGAGTTATCTTCACTAAATGTAACAAAAATAACAAATGCTATTATCAATATAATAAATATACTCAAAATTTTAACAATATTTTTCAAATCATCACCTCATCATACCAATATATTTTTCCATCTATTTTTTAGTTATGATTCATTAATAGATATATTTTCTATCATTATTTTTTCTTTTTTATAAAAATTTATTCCATTTTTTGAAATTTTATTGTATTTATGTTAAAATTGAACTACAAATTATTTTGAAAAAGGAGATTATCATGAAAATTTTAATTTTTTATGCATCTTATGGTGGTGGACATCTGAATGCTGCAAAATCTATTCATGAATGTTTAAAAAATAATTATAAAGATAAAAACATAGATGTAGAATTAATAGATTGTGTAAAGTATGTCAATAAAACAATAGAAAAAATGACAACAAAAGCCTATAATGAAATGGCTAAAAAAGCACCTTGGGCTTGGGGAAGAATTTATTCTGATTCTCAAAAAGGACCACTTGCTCATATTACTAGTAGATCAAATAAATTTATGGCAATTAAACTATTAAGACTTTTAAGAGAAAAACAACCTGATTTAATTATTTCTACACATCCTTTTGGAAGTCAAATGTGTAGTTATTTAAAAAGGAAAGGTAAAATTTCTGCTAAAATTGCAACCATTATGACAGATTTTGCACCACATGACCAATGGTTGGTTGGTTCAGATTTCACAGATTACTATTTTGTCGCACATGAAAATATGAAAAAATATTTGAAAAGAAAAGGTATTCCAGATTCTAAAATATTTGCAACAGGTATTCCTTTATCTAGAAAGTTCTTAAAAAATTTTAATAAAGAAAAGATTTTTAAAGAATTAAATTTGAAACCAGACAAAAAAACAATTCTATTTTTTGGTGGTGGAGAATTTGGATTAGGAAAAACTAGAACAGTTGAAATTTTTGAAGGTTTTGTAAAGTATTGTAAAAATATGCAAATGATTGCAATTAGCGGAAAAAATGAAAAGATGAAATTAGCTTTTGAGAAAGTAGTTTCTAGACATAGAAAGAAAGATAGTATTCTTGTTTTTGAATATACCAGTCAAGTTCCAGAATTTATGAGTATTTCTGATTTAGTTGTTACCAAACCTGGCGGATTAACAACAACAGAAAGTTTAGCTTCTCATTTACCAATGGTAATTATCAATCCAATTCCTGGGCAAGAAGAAAAAAATGCAAAATTTTTAGTAAAAAATGGTATTGCTATATGGATTAAAAAACAAGATAATGTAGAAGAAACATTAAAAAATTTATTTTCACATCCAGAAACTTTAGAAACAATGAAAGAAAACACACAAAAATTGGAAAAATTACATTCTACCAAGGATATTTGTGATATTTTATTAAAAAATTAAAATTCCCCGGCACTCTATCAGATGTGCCGGGTTATCCATATTTTATTATACCAAAAAAACAAATCTTTTTCAAATTATCTAAATCTTAGTTGTTAAAATAACATATCCCTTTGGATAATTTTTACAATTCTCTTCTTCCCTCTAAAGCTTTTGTCAATGTAATCTCATCTGTATACTCTAAATCTCCCCCTACTGGTATTCCATGTGCTATTCTTGTCACTTTGATTCCTAAAGGTTTAATTAACTTAGATAAATACATGGCTGTTGCTTCACCTTCCACTCTTGGATTGGTAGCAAGTATAACTTCTTTTACAGTTCCATCCATTAATCTGGCCAATAATTCTTTTATTTTTATATCATCAGGTCCTACACCATTCATTGGAGAAATCGAACCATGTAAAACATGATATACCCCTTTGAATTCATGTGTTTTCTCCATAGCAATCACATCTCTTACGTCTTCTACAACACAGATAGAAGATGCATCTCTTTTCGGATTACTGCAAATTGGACAAGGATCTGTATCAGAAATGTTATAACATTGACTACAATATTTTAAATTCTTTTTCGCTTCTAAAATAGAATTCACAAATTCTTTTGTTTCTTCTTCTGAGCTATTTAGGATATAAAATGCTAATCTCGCAGCTGTTTTATGTCCGATACTTGGTAATTTTTCAAAACTTTCTATTAATTTTTCGATTGATGGTGAATATAATGACATTGTTCCTCCTACATAAATCCTGGTATATTAAATTTTCCTAATTGATCAGCTTGTGCACTATCTGCTTTTCTTAAAGCTTCATTTACACATGTTAATATTAAATCTTCTAACATTTCTACATCATCAGGATCTACAACATCTTTTTGAATTTTGATTTCTTTAATCACTTTTTCTCCTGATACCTTTACAGATATTGCTCCACCACCTGCTGTTGCTTCAAAATCTTTACTTGCTAATTCTGCTTGTGATTTTTCCATATCCTCTTGCATTTTTTTTGCTTGTTTCATTAAGTTGTTCATATTCATTCCGCCGAATCCTCCCATTCCTCCTGGGAATCCACCTCTTTTTGACATAATTTCACATTCCTTTCTTTTTATAGTATTATTTTTTTCCAATCATGATTTCGTTTTAAAAATAAAATTAATTGTAATCATTAATTTTATGCAAATAAAACCTGTATAATGTAATGCTCTATTCAATAACATGAAATGGTATATCTGAATCATTTGCAATACTTTTAATATTTGGTTCTTTTGTTTCTCCTACATTTCCAACATTTGTAATATATTTTATATTCATTGGCTTTCCTGAAGCCATAGAAACCAAATTAGTAAGTTCTTTTATATTTTCTTGTTTTTCTAACACGGTTTTTCCAAATGATGTTAAACCATTAGGAAATTCTATTCCAACTGTCATATCATTAATTTCTCTAGCTCTCGTATTCATTAGATTGGTATATAATACAATTTTTCCATTTTGTTTTAAATCTCTTACAATCTGTGGCCAATATTCTTCTACTTTATTAGAATATGTTGATGTTTCCATTTTTTTTGGACCACTACTTGTTTTCTTTTCATTGTTTTTTACAGTTTGTGTATTATTAGCAGGTGTATTATATGCCATTTTTACTTCTGTAGTAACTGGTTGTGGTCTATAATTATTTACATTTGCACTATGGCTTCTTAAATAATTTTCAATCTTATCCACTCTTTGTTCTAAGTCGCTATTCCCTACAGAATTTATTGTTAATTTACTACAAAGCTTTATAATTCCTGCTTGAAAAATAATATTTTTTTGTGTAGAAAATTTCATTTCATTTTCTAACTCTGAAAATGCATACACTAAATTGATTAATCTTTCCTTTTCAACTGTCTCTGAAATTTCCTTTACTTTTACTTTTTCCTCTTCACTATATAGTTCTAGATGATTGGTTGCCTTATATAACAAGATGTCTTTAACATATTTTATGATTTCCCATAATAAATTTGAAATATCTTTTCCATCTTCTAAAACTTCATTCACTGTTACAAGTGCTTTATCCACATCATATCGTATGATAGCTTCTACAATATCATGAACATATACCATTTTAGGTATTCCTACTAAGTCTTTTATTTTATCCTCATCAATTTGATTTTCACCATCTTGAATACATCTTTCTAAGATAGATAACGCATCTCTCATAGCTCCTTCTGATAAAGTAGCAACAATTTGTAATGCTTCTTTTGTTATTTCTATATTACTTTCTTTACAAACAATTTCTAATCTTTTGATAATATCCCCATTAGATATTTTCTTAAAATCAAATCTCTGACATCTCGATAAAATTGTTGCTGGTAATTTTTGTGGTTCTGTTGTAGCCAATATAAATTTTACATGTTCAGGTGGCTCTTCCAATGTTTTTAATAAAGCATTAAATGCCCCTGTTGATAACATATGTACCTCATCAATAATATATACTCTGTATTTAGCTTTTGTTGGCAAAAAGTTTACTTCTTCTCTGATACTTCTAATATCTTCAACACTATTATTAGATGCTGCATCCATTTCTACGATATCTGTTAAAGAACCTGAAATTGCCCCTTTACAAATTTCACATTCATTACATGGTTCTCCATCTTTTGGATTTAAGCAGTTAATTGCTCTTGCTAATATTTTTGCAGCTGATGTCTTTCCTGTTCCTCTTCCACCATTAAATAGATATGCATGTCCTACTCTATTGGCCATAATTTGATTTCTTAATGTTCTGGTTATATGTTCTTGCCCCACCATTTCTGAAAATGTCAATGGTCTAAATTTTCTATAAAGCGCTGTGTACCCCATAATTATCACATCCTTTATAACCGAAAAAAATGGTCCTACTATTTAATCTCTCTATGGAAAGTATACCACATAAAGATAAACTACTTATTGCTGCTTCCTTCCGGACCTGACAAGATTCATAGGTCTTTATTGGATACTCTCCATACAAAGATTAAATAATATACCATTTGTATTATATACTGATTTTTATATTTAATCAAGTATTATTTTATAATAATTTAGTTATGTGTTCTTTTAAAAACAACATCTTTTAAATCTGTAATTTCTGTAGAAGTATTTCCTTCTTCTACCACATTTCCTGTTGGCAATTCTGTTTTTATTTCTGCTTGATATTGTTTACCACTTTCTAATGTAATAGTCAAATAAAAAGCTAAATTTATTTTTAACTCTTCCTCTGTAATACCTGCTTTTTTTAATAATTCACTATGGTTAATTTCCTCTTCATCAGATTGATATTTTGTCACATTGTTATTTGAACATCTAAATGCAATGATACCACCTTGATTTGAAATCTTTAGATTTTTCAAATCTGATTCTACATCACCTGTATATTCTAGACTTTGTATCATATCTTCATCATTATATTGAAATATGACATTTTCTTCTGTCGCATCTGGCTTATACAATTTGACATTATCTTGATTTTTAGCTTCTATTTGAAAATTATCTACACGAACAGATTTTATAATTTCTGTTTTATCATATGCATCATTTTTATCTATGTATAAATAAATATCATTTGATTGGTGTACGTCAAATGACCATCTTGTATTTGTCTGTCCATCATCCATTCCCTCTTGTGTACTAATGATAGCAATTTTGCTTAGATTAAATGGCATATTGGTTTCTCCTTCTACATTATATCTTAAAACCAATAAACCTACCACAAACAAAATAACGACTATAATAACCATTATCATGCAAATATGAAAACTCTTTGTTTTCGTTAAATCTTTTAATTTATCAATCATATCTTCCTCCTGATAAATATTGATATATTATACAGCATTTTTTACGTTTCGTCAAACTTTCTGTTTGCATTTTCGTGCAATATAGTCTGCAATTTAACTTTTACATATACATTTCTATTTTTTTATTCTTCTTAATTCTTTAAAAAAATCTTTTAAAATTTTTTCACACTCTGTTTTCATTATACCTGTTTCTACTTCTACTTTATGATTAAATGGATAATCTTCAAATAGATTTAAAACTGAACCGGCTGCTCCTGTCTTTTCATCTAATGTGCCTATATACAGCTTTTTTATCCTAGCATTGATAATTGCTCCTGCACACATACTACATGGTTCTAGTGTTACATACATTTCACAATCTAGTAATCTCCAAGAATCTAATTTTTTACTTGCTTTTTGTATAGCAATCATTTCAGCATGTTTTGTGGTGTCTTTTTTCGTTTCTTTTACATTATGCCCTCTTGCGATGATTTTTCCTTCTTTTACAATAACACATCCTACTGGAACTTCTAATTTATCATATGCCTTTTTTGCTTCTTTTAGAGCTTCTCGCATAAATTTTTCTTCCATGTTTCCTCCATTTTTTAAGATATCTATGTTCATATTTATAAAATATTTACCATTATTTTTAGTTTTCTTTGTCCAATTGTATTTTATTATAAAAACTACCTTTTGTCTAGAGAATATTGATGATTACTAATATACTTATATATTAAAATTTTAGGAAAGATTTATCGGAAAGGCTTTTGTTAAGTTAGCCTTCAAAGTAAGTGCAAAATGCGAGATCATGTTTTATATCACATCATCTCGCACTTTATACTTTTTATGAAACGTTGAAAATTTTTTCGAAGTATGAAAAATTTGTTATTTTACTTTCATGTACCATGTCACCATGTTTATCTATGCATTGAAGAATAATCCCTTCATCATCTTCGGCAAGTTTAGCATAAAACTTAACTTGTTCTTTTTTCAATATGTCCAAAAGCATCATTGTTGCATGATCAGTTGATGTCAACTGAAAATACACTTCTTTAAAGTCTGTTTTGGACAGCATTTCCATAATGTCCGCTCTTATCTTGTCGTCGTCTTCTTTTCTAGGAACTTTCCCTAGTCTTAATATCAAGTCATAAATCACTATTGAGCACATCAGAAGTAATGTATAAACCCCTAATCTTTCAATAATAAGAAATTCTATACTATTGGACTTTACATGGGAAATATCCATAATCATAGCTCCAAGAAAAATTCCAATACTAATTATGAATGCTACTATTTTCACCTGTTTTACTGTTAACTCTTTTTTTCTCCGTTTCTTTTTCATCCGTTCATTCCTCCTACTTAACAAATTATTGTTTACAAGTTACTAATATAATTGGCATTTCGCCAATTGGTGTGCCTAGAGGGACTCGAACCCCCATCGGTCGCTTAGGAGGCGACTGCTCTATCCTGCTGAGCTATAAGCACATATACAAGAAATATTATAATATATTACATCCGAAAAATCAATCTCTTTTCTCCATCAAACATGTATATTTATTCCTTATACTTGTCTTACCAAAATTCAAAGTTATTGACAATATGTGATATACTATAAAAAAATAGGAAAGAGGAACGAAAATGCAAAGAATATTAAGTCATATGCGAAAAGCAATTGAAGAATATCATATGATAGAAGAAGGTGACAAAATTGCCATTTGTCTTTCAGGTGGAAAAGATTCCATTACCATGTTAAAGGCTTTTAAAAATTTACAAATATTTTATCCTAAAAAATTTGATATAATCGCTGTCAGTGTAAATCCAGGATTCGAATTTTTTGACATTGACTTTTTAAATAAAATATGTGAAGAAGTAGATGTTCCTTTATATATTGAAAATAGTAATGCAAAAGAAATTGTTTTTGATATAAGAAAAGAAAAAAATCCATGTTCTTTATGTGCCAATCTACGTAGAGGTGTTATTAATTCTATTGCTATTCGAGAAGGTTGTAATAAAATTGCTTTAGGACATAATCAAGATGATGTATTGGAAACTTTTCTTTTAAATTTATTATATACAGGAAATATTGGAACGTTTTCACCAAAAAGTTATATGGATAGATCAAAAATCACATTAATTAGACCGCTTGTATATACTCCTGAAAAAGAGATTAGGCGATTTGTTAAGAAGAATAACATATCTGTTATGGCAAAAGTTTGCCCAATGGATGGGACATCAAAAAGAGAAGATATGAAAAATTTAATTTATACTTTATCTAAAAATATTCCTATGATAAGAGCTAATTTATTTGGAGCCATTCAAAGAAATTTAGATGACTGGAAACTAAAATAGAGTTGCGAAAATCGGGAAATTGGGGACGGACTCATTTTTCCCTTTTTTATATTCTATATTTTTTAAGTGTCTTACAATACAAAAAAGGGAAAAATGAGTCCGTCCCCAATTTCCCGATTTTTGCAACCTTTTTCTTTAAATTTTAACAATCTCTAACATTGCTTGTTTTAAATCTTCTAATTTTTTACTTGCTTCTTCATCCGTTTTTCCTTTTACGCCCATATATAATTTTATTTTAGGCTCTGTTCCTGATGGTCTTATACAACACCAATTGTTATCTTCTAATTCATAATATAAGACATTTGATTTTGGTAAACCACTTTTACTTTCTTCTCCTGTTATCATATTTTTTACATAATCTTTATCTATATCTTTAAATGTTAAAACCTTATAATCTCCAATTTTTTCTATGTCTTTATTACGTGTATTTGTCATGATTTGTTTAATTTCTTCTGCTCCTTCTGCCCCTTCTCTTACAATAGATACTTGTGTTTCTTTATAATAACCATATTTTTCATAGATAGCTATCATTTGATCCCATAATGTCATTCCTTTTGATTGGTAATAACATGCTGCTTCACAAAGTGCCATAACAGCTGCAATTCCATCTTTATCTCTTGCATAATCTCCAATCAAGCATCCATAACTTTCTTCAAATCCAAATACATATTCTTTATCTTTATTTTCTTCTGCCTTTCTCATAACTGCTCCAATATTTTTAAATCCTGTTAATACTTCAAACACTTCTAATCCGTAAGATTCTCCGATTGCTTTGGTTAAATTTGAAGATACAATCGTGGTTATCATCATTCCATTTTTAGGTAAAATACCTTTTTCTTGCATTTGAGATATTCTGTATTCTGCAATCAATAATGCTGACATATTTCCTGTATAATTTTTGTATTCCCCTGTTTTTGTATCTTTTGCAAAAATACCTAATCTATCAGCATCTGGATCAGTTGCTAACACAACATCTGCGTCCACTTTTTTTGCTAATTCTAGAGCTAGTTGAAATGCCTTTGGATCTTCTGGATTTGGATAATCTACTGTTGGGAAATTTCCGTCTGGTTCTTTTTGTTCAGGAACAACATATAAATTTTCAATTCCGATTTCTTTTAATAATCTTTCTGCCACCATATTTCCTGTTCCATGTAATGGTGTATAAACTACTTTTAATTTTTTTCCTTGTTCTTTTACGATTTCTGGATTTAATATTAAACTTTTCAATTTTTCAATATATTTATCATCCATTTCTGTTCCTACAAAGTTTAATAATCCTTTATTTTTTGCTTCCTCTTCTGAAATTTGTTTTATCTCAGAAAAACTTTCAACTGCTCTTACTTTTGCAATAATATCTTTATCTCTTGGTGACACAATTTGTGCTCCATCATCCCAATATACTTTATATCCGTTATATTTTGGAGGATTGTGACTTGCTGTTATCATAATTCCTGCTGTGCATTTTAATTCTCTTATTGCAAAAGATAATTCTGGAACTGGTCTTAGACTTTTAAATAAGTATGTTTTTATTCCATTTGCACATAAAATTAGAGCTGTTTGCATGCTAAATTCTTTTGACATTTTTCTGGAATCATAACTAATGGCTACTCCTTTATTTTCTGTACCTTGTTCTAATATGTAATTAGCTAATCCTTGTGTTGCTTTTCCTACGGTATATTGATTCATTCTATTGGTTCCTGCACCAATGACACCCCTAAGTCCTGCTGTTCCAAATTCCAATTCTTTATAAAATCTATCCTCTATTTCTTTTTCGTCATCTTTTATTGCTAATAATTCTTTTTTGGTTTCTTCATCAAATTCTGGACTTTCACACCATTTTTTATATTCTTCTAAGTAATTCATATAATGACCTCCTTCTTATTAAATATTTATTATTTTTCTCCTGTTATCGTACCATAAATAAAATGATAAAAAAAGCTTTTTTCAAAAATTTAAAAGAATAATTTCTATCATTTTTGATAATTTACTATCAATAAAGAAGATTGCATCCTATTATTTATAAAGTTTGAATGTGATTGGAAATATTTTAGAATTTGTTAATAATTTATTGAGGGATGTTCACGGTACTCACATAGTGAGGGTCTGAGTGAAAGAGGCGCAATAAATTATGTTACAAATTCTTAAATATTGTATTGAACCGAAAACTTTATAAATAATAGGATGCAATCTTCTTTATTTAGCAATTCTTATTCTAACAAAAATGATGCTGTAATATTTTACAACATCATTTTCATTTTTTATATAATTATCTCTAATCTAAATGATAAAATTTCTTATATAATTCTCTTGCAGTCTTAGGGCAATCCACACCTTTTTCATCACTATTTTTAACTGGTGCAAATTCTTCTTCTCTTTTAACTCTTAAAACTGCCATATCATCTACTTCACCAAAAGCATCAAATAAAAATGCTTCAAATTTATAGGCATTTGGTGAATCTGGTACTACTAGATTTCCATCTTTATCAATATATTTTGCCTTTTTAAATGCAACATGATATGGTAATGGTTCTGCTCCCATTCTTTCAATTGCATCTATACTAAATAAGTTACATAATATATGTGATTCACCATATAATAATTCACCATTTTCATCAGTAGCTTCTGCCATTTCATCTGTAATTTCTGAATATTCAATTACATTTGGTCTTCCATTTCTTCTACAAAATACCCCTACTTTTTCATGAGGATTAGCTTTAACTACTGATTTACAAGCTACTGTTACTTTTTTATCAATAGCAACTCCCATCAAAACAGGATCTACCATTTTTACTAAGCAATTATCTACTCCACCAATAAATACCCATTCGATACCTAATTCTCTCATTTTATTAGTCATCTTGCTTTTTACTAATGATTCATAAATTCCTCCATGACCATCTGCTGCAAGTTTAATTAATCCATCTTCTCCAATTAGTATCTTACCTTCTGTATCCATCATTGGAAGTTCACCTTGCTCGAAGAAAAAGATATTTTTATCTTTTTTATAGCCAAAATATCTATGTTTTTCAAAAAATTCCACTGTGTCTTTATTATTTTCCCTACTTGTCATAATAAACCAAGGAATGATAACATCATATTTTTTGCCTTCTTCTTTTAAATTGTCAGCTAACAATTCAAATAAAGATTTATGTGAATCTAGTCCTATATCATAAGTTCCTTTTGGTCCACTATGTCCTAATCTTGTTCCTTGTCCTCCTGCCATAGTCACTGCTGCTAATTTTCCTTCTTTAATTGCTTTTTTCCCTATAGATTCATAATACTTATATTGATCATTTAATTTGAATTTATCTAAATAATCAATTGGTGTGATTTTATCATTTGTATTTATTTTTTGTTCTTTTGTACTATCATATAATTTATTTACAAGTTCAAAATCTATATGATTGATTTGTTTTAATAAAGTTTCTTTTTTCTGCTCATCTAATTCGTCATAATGATTTAATAAATGTTCTTGACCATATTTTTTTAATATATCTTTCACTTCTTCTAATTCTGTATCCATAATATTCATCCTTTCTAAAATTTTAAACCACACTTATATTACACCATAATTTTATATTAGTCAATTATTGACAGGTAAAAATTTTACCTGTCATTTTGCTTCTTATTTCTCTATTTTTATTTACTCTACAACCTAGAAGTCCCTAGGACTTTGCTATATTCATTAGCAATCTTATCTATTTTATCTTCTATTTCAAAAAACTCATAACAATCAATAATTTTAATGTGTTTATTCGTACTTACCCACTTTTCAATATTTTCATTTATATTGTCAATATAATTTTGTTTTCCTTTAATAAAAATAACCATATCCGAATTTTCTTTGCTTTTTTTACTAATTTCTTTAAATTTTTTTAAATCATTATTATTCCAATCTAATGATAAAATTTTTTCTTTTTTTATTTCATCTAAATTCATTTTTGATATTAATATATTTACTGTATCTTCTAAATTATTTTCCGTTAAAATAATAATTTCCTTATTTTCATCCATACTTTTACTAATATATGGTAAACTTATCATTTCAAAATGATAATCACTTGCATAAAATGCACAACTTTTTTCTTTTGTTATATTTTCCATCACCAACATTCCTTTCAAATTGATATAACCATACGGAATTGTTAATTTCTTCATTTTGCTTACTGGTAAATTTTACCATTTCATTACAAATATGTCAATCATATTTCAAAGAAAGTCTTCGTTTTTTTTCGACAATGTATATTTTTTCATTTTTTGTTAATACTTATCTTAAAGAATATTAAAAAACAATAGCGGGCTTTTTTAACATTTCTTCAATTTATAACATTTTAAAGGCCGCGTCATTGTTTGGCGCCAAATTTTACTAAAGTAAAATTTGTGTGCAATCTTCAGAGCGAAGCGATATTCTTGAATAGGAAAAAGTAATTTTCCTATTCAAAAAAGTTTATTGGAGGTAACTTATGAAAAAATTTTTAAAAATATGTAATCATTCCAAGGTAAAAATGGTAATCATTTTAACATTTCTATTTTTTGCCTATACTACCATTTGTGCCATATCTTATGCCGAAGATATTTCTACTGACATTGCCAATTCTGTTTTTCGTTTACATGTTATAGCTAACAGTGATTCTGATGTTGATCAAAATTTAAAATATATTGTTAGGGATAACTTATTAGAATATATGAATACATTATGTGCAAATTGTACTTCTAAAGAAGAAGCCATTACCATTGCTAATGAACATTTAGAAGATTTTAGAGAAATTGCATTAAACACTATAAAAGCACAAGGATTTGATTATTCTGTTAATGTTAGTATCGGAAATTTTGAATTTCCAACAAAACATTATGGAGATATTTCTCTTCCATCAGGATATTATGATGCTTTAAAAGTAGAAATTGGTGAAGCTAAAGGGCAAAATTGGTGGTGTGTCATGTTTCCTCCTTTATGTTTTGTAGATGCATCTTCTGGAGTTGTTCCTGAAGAATCAAAAGAAAATTTAGAAAATTCCTTGACAGATGAAGAATTTTCTATCGTTTCAGATAATGAAGATAGCCCTTCTTTCAAATTAAAATTCAAAATATTGGAAATATTAAATGATACAGGTCTAATTACTGCTAAAAAATAGTTGCAATCTAAGTCGGTTTATGATATAGTTTATAGGAAAAGTAGAGTGTAAGATAATATACACTCTATTTTATTTTTAAATTCATAAATATATAAATTTTATTGGGGGTATATAAATTGGAAAAATTAGTTGTAAAAGGACCCACACCACTAAAAGGAGAAGTAACTATTAGCGGTGCAAAAAATGCTGCCGTTGCGATTTTACCAGCTACTCTTTTAATTGATGGTGTATGCACAATAGAAAATTTACCAAATATTAGTGATATAAAAATATCTTGTACGATATTAGAAAAATTAGGTGCCAAAATTACTTGGAATGATGCTCATAGTATCACAATCGACACATCTAATATAACAACAACCAAAGCACCTTTAGATTTAACAAGTAGATTTAGAGCTTCTTATTATATTATAGGTGCTATGCTTAGTAGAAAAGGTGAAATTGAAGTTGGTATGCCAGGTGGTTGTAAATTAGGTGCAAGACCAATTGACCAACATATTAAAGGTTTCGAATTATTAGGAGCAAATGTTACCGTTGAAAAAGGTAAAATTTATGCAAAAGCAAAAAAATTAAAAGGTTGTCCTATTTATATGGATATTGTATCAGTAGGTGCTACTATTAATGTTATGCTATCTGCCGTATTAGCAAAAGGAACAACTATTATTGACAATGCTGCCAAAGAGCCACACATTGTTGATGTTGCAAACTTTTTAAATACTATGGGAGCTGATATTAGAGGAGCAGGTACAGATGTTATCAAAATTAATGGTGTTGAAAAATTACATGGAAATGCAACTTATTCTGTTGTTCCTGATCAAATTGAAGCAGGTACTTTTATGCTTGCCGCAGTTGCAACAAGAGGTGATTTATTAATCAAAAATTGTATTACAAAACACTTAGAATCTATTACTGCTAAAATTGTAGAAATTGGTGGCAATGTAGAGGACAATGGAGATAGTATTCGTGTTTGGTGTAATAAACGTCCTAATAGAGCTATCATTAAAACATTACCTTATCCTGGTTTCCCTACAGATTTACAACCACAGATGGGTGTTGTTTTATCACTTGCCAATGGGACAAGCACAATTAATGAAAGTATCTGGGATTCTAGATTCCAATATACTGAAGAACTAAATAAAATGGGAGCAAAAATTACTGCCCATGGTAAAACAGCCTTTTTTGAAGGTGTCAAAAGATTATCAGGCGCACCTGTATATTCTTCAGATTTAAGAGCTGGAGCAGCTTTAGTCATTGCAGGAACCGCTGCTGACGGTGTAACAGAAATCTATAATCTAGAACATATTGATAGAGGATATGAAAATATAGAAGAAAAGTTTAGAAAAATAGGTGCTAATATCGAAAGAGTAAATGAAGAAGAAAATTAAATTTTTCTTATATAATAAACAAAGGAAAGAGATTGAAGAAATTATGCTAAATTTTTGTAGTTTATATAGTGGAAGTAGCGGAAATAGCTTATTTGTTGAAACAGACAATACAAAATTATTGATTGATGCAGGTGTTAGTAGTAAAAAAATAGAGAAAGCTTTAAATGATATAAATGTTGACCCTTGTACTTTAGATGGGATTTTAGTTACTCATGAACATTCTGATCATGTACAAGGATTAGGAACTTTTTCTAAAAAATTCGATTTACCTGTATTCGTCAATCAAGAAACATTAGATGCTATGCCAAAACAAAGAGATAAAATTGCAGATAAAAATATAAAAAAATTTAAAGTTGCAGAAAAATTTTCAATAGGTGATTTGGATATTAATCCATTTTCTATTCCACATGATGCAGCAAATCCTTGTGGATTTACCATACTAAATGAAAATAAAAAAATTAGTATTGCAACAGATATTGGACATATGACAAATGACATATTAAAAAACTTAGAAGAAAGTTTATTTGTTATGTTAGAATCTAACTATGATCCAGAAGTATTAAAATGTTCGTCATATCCATTTTCTTTAAAATCTAGAATTGCTGGACCATCACGGACATTTGTCAAATCAAATTGCTGGAAAAACGATTTCTTTTCTACTAAAATCAGGCTTAAAAAATGCAATGCTTGGTCATTTAAGTAAAGAAAGCAATTTTCCAGAACTTGCATATAAAACCGTTGTTGAAGAATTAATTGCTAGTAATTATAATGAAAATTCTTTAACACTATCTGTTGCAGGTAGAGATACACATAGCAAATTAGTAACAATTTAAATGTCCATTTGGGGACGTTTCTGTTTGGGACATTTTGAGGAATTTTGGGGACGGACTCAAAATTCCCTTTTTTGTTTTGTTTACATCACCATGTCCTAAATATTTTATAAGACATTTAAATTTTTTGTATACGGAAAACACTTATAGATTGTGTATCTAAAAGTCAATTTCCCCTATTTAATAATCTTAAAGTTTGCAAAGGAGTCTAATATGTTAAATATTAATATTGTATGCATTGGAAAAATAAAAGAAAACTATTTGAAAGATGCTATAAAGGAATATTCTAAAAGATTAAGTAAATATTGTAAATTAAATATTATAGAATTACCTGATGAAAAAATACCTGATAAATTAAATGAAAGTCTTTCTAATGAAATAAAAAATAAAGAATCCAATAACATATTAAACCATATCAAAAAAGATTCTTATATTATTTGTTTAGATTTAACTGGTAAAGAACTTTCTTCTGAAGAATTTTCAAAAAATATCGAAACTCTATCTTTACAAACTAGTAATATTACTTTTGTCATTGGTGGTTCCTTAGGGCTTTCTTCTGATATATTAAAAAAAGCTCACCAAAAGATATGTTTTTCAAAAATGACATTTCCTCATCAATTAATTCGTGTCTTTTTGTTAGAGCAAATTTTTAGAGGATTTAAAATATCCAATGGTGAAACTTATCATAGATAAATATATATTATATTGTAGAGAAAATAACATAGAAAAAAATATTTAAAAGAATATAGGGGCAAAAAAATTTTTAAATACTAATTATGGGGGATTTGTTATTTCCTCTACAAAATTAAAAACTAAATTTATTTTGAATTTTTTTCTGATTTTAAAATTTTATAAAATAATATTTTTACAATCATAATTCTTACTACAAAAAATATTGAAATAAATAATACGATTTTTAATAACATTTGATTTGAATATCCTTACTAATTCAATTTCCATAATTATACAATATATGTAAATTATTGTCAAGAAAAACTTTACGACAAAAAACGACATATGATAATACTTGTTATAATTCCAACAATATCTGCCGTCAATGCAGCTATTAAAACAAACCTTGTCTTTTTTATTTTTACACTTGAAGAATATACTGCAATCGTATATAACGTTGTTTCTGTTGCTCCCATAATAACGGCTGCCATGATTCCAATTTGACTATCTACTCCAAAATCTTTCATAATATCTGTTGCAACAGCAATTGAACTACTTCCTGATATAGGTCTTAGAAGTGCTAATGGCATAATTTCTGTTGGAAAATGCACAATATTTAATAATGGATCTAGTATTTTAGTTACTATATCAATTACACCTGAACTTCTTAAAGTTCCTACTGCTAAAAAAAGCCCTATTAAAGTAGGAAAAATATTAATTACAATTTTTATTCCCTCTTTTGCTCCTTCTATAAATTTATCAAAAACTTCTTTCTTTTCTATAACACCATATATAACAATCATTAATATAATCAGTGGCATTGCCAAATTTGATAAAAAGTTGATAATATTTATCATATCTTCTCCTTTTTATTAGAAAATTTTATTAATAATTTTGTCACAGTTATACCAACAATTGCTGCACAAATTGTTGCAATCCATACAGGTACAATTATAGAAGTTGGATTTTCCGCACCTAGGGAACTTCTTATCGCAATAATCGTTGTGGGAATTATCTGAATAGATGCCGTATTTATTACAATTAGCATAATCATTGAATTACTTAATTCTTTCTTATTTCTATTTTCTTCTTGTAAAGTTTCCATTGCTTTTAGCCCTAATGGAGTAGCTGCATTTCCAAGTCCTAAAATATTGGCTACCATATTCATAGAAATTTCATTTTGTGCTTTTTGATTTTCTCTTATTTCTGGGAAAAGAAACTTTATAATTGGTTTTAACAATCTATTCATGATTTTCATTATATTGGTATTTGCTGCAACATTGATAATTCCACTCCACAAGCACATGGTTCCTAACATCGTTATACTTAAATTTACTGCGCTTTCTACACTATCAAATATACTAGAATTCAAATTTTGTAAATTTCCCGAAAAAATTGCATAAGAAAATGATATTATTATGAAAATTGACCAAACTAAATTTAACATATGTATCACCTAAATAATTTTATTCTATTATCAATTTTTTATTACTTTTTAATTGACCTGACCTTGTATTTGTGATATAGTAACAATGTATATAGGATTGTAAATTAACTTTTTAAGGGGGGATAAACTTATGAAATCAACAGGAATTATTCGTAAAGTAGATGAACTAGGAAGAGTGGTTATTCCTATCGAAATCAGAAATCAATTTAACATTGCTGAGAAAGATCCTATTGAAATATATGTTGATGGTTCATCAATTGTATTAAAAAAATATGAACCAAATTGTATTTTTTGTGG
>CALXXJ010000030.1 GCA_944392665.1 uncultured Clostridia bacterium
ATTTCAATACTTTCTGGGATTATAGGTGATTTATTTTTACCGTTCTGGAATGTTACTTCGGTGTGTACTGTGCTTTTGCTAATCCCAAATTTTTTTGCTGCACCTCTTACTGTATCTTTTGAGTCTATGATATATTGTGCAAGTTCTATTGCACGTTCTTCTATTGATACACCTTTCATTTATTCTAACTCCTTCTATTTAGAATACTTTTGTTTAATTGTATTCTTGTATTTTTTGAGTTAGAACTTTCTTTATTTTTGTTCTTGTGCGATTTTCATAATTTCTTTTCTAAGCCAAACATTATCTAATTCCATCATATCCACTTTAAATATTTTATGAAATAACTTCTCTAAATTTTTTTGTACTTCAAAATCTTGTGCTATTAGATAACTTTTTCCATCCTTCAAACAGATAAGATTTAGCATCCACTTATCTCCCATATTGTTCAATACAGTATATAGGACATCTTTATTACTTAAAACAATTTCTTTATCCCATATTGTTAGTTGACTAAAAATTGGTGGTAATATTGGGCTAACATATTCTATTTTTGTATCATTTTCTATAGCTAATTTTAAATCTTTGTTGATTTGTAATTGACATTCTAGAAAATATTTTTCTGAATACTTTTTATCTTGAATGATTCTTTCTAACTTTTCATAAACCACTCTATCTCTTTTAGAAGTTACTTTTGCTTTCAAATTTAAAGTATTATCTAAAATAGCTGATATCAATAAAATGGCTAGTTCTTTTGTAATTTCATGTAGGAAACCTTCCTTTTCATATAGTTCAACAATAACTGTTGCTACTGAACCTAGAAATTCTATTTTTGCTTTATCTTGAAGTTTATTTCTCCAATATTCCTCATATCCCACATGATGATCTATGACTTCTATTATCTTATCTTCATTTACAATTTTATCAAAATATGCTTTATTGGAAACATCTATAATGACAAACTCATCTTCGTTAGAAGGCTTATAATTATCTAATCCAATATTCAATTTTAATAAACTTGCTGGAATACTTTCATTCATTTTTGCACTAGATACAGCTTTTGCTTCTTTCCCTTTTAGATTTAACAAATTTGCATAAGCTATACAACTTGCGTAAGCATCTATATCTATATATTTACTACCAGATGTAACAACAATCATTTTATCACTTCACTATCCTCTTCTTCTAATCTTAATAAACGGTTATATTTAGCAATTCTATCTCCTCTTCTAGGTCCACCTATTTTAATATATGTAGAACCTAATGCAACTGCTAAATCACACATAAATGTATCTTCTGTTTCTATTGATCTTTGTGATACACAAGTTACCATATTTTCTCTTTTGGCTTTTAAAAACGCATTTATTGTATCTGTTAAAGTTCCTACTTGGTTCATTTTGATGATGATACCATTTGCTAATTCAGAATTTATATATTTATCCTGTGTAGCAAATAAGTCATCTCCTACAATCGCTATATTTTGATTTTGCGCTTTAATTAATTTCCAGTATTGTATATCATCTGAATCAAATGGGTCTTCTACATATGTTATATTATATTTTTGTATATATCCCATCAATATATCATCTAATTTTTGTGAATTTAAAATCTGTCCATTATATTCATAATTTTCGTTTTTGTAAAAATGTTCTGCTGCAACATCGATTGCTATGCTTACATATTTCTCGTAATGTAGTCTTTTGATGGTTTCTTCTAGCATTTTCATTTTTTCTTCCTCTGTTAATCTTGGCACAATCATTCCACTAGAAGCACCATAATATTTTAAAATGTTTCTTCTTTTCACTTCATTTTCTATATCTGTATAAATTTCCGTAATCACTGGTACAGATTTTGAAAATGGATGTATATCAACTGCCATCATAATATTTTGAATAGAACCTTTTTCTTCTTGATTATGTATGCCTCCAGAAAAAATGGCAACAAGAGGAATTGGTGATGAATTTTTTACATGATAATTTGCTATTTTCCTTATATATTCCACTAATGTCATATTCTGATTTTTAGCACATATTCTTGCATATGCTAGAGAAAATGGTAGACAAACATTTGTCCCTAACTTTTCCATATATTGATTTAAAAAATTGTCAAAATCACTTTGACTGTTAAATTCTTTACAATATATTTCTTCTATCATTTGATTTAAACTATTCATATGAATATGACTTGTTGTTAAAATTTCTCTTCTTCCTGGAATAATGGCAGATGGACTTGATGCAATTGCTTTTATATTATCTTCCGTTAGCATCTCTACTTCTAGTGCATCTCTTCCTTCTGAATTTAATATGTTTCTTACTTTGATTTCTTTTATTTTTATCATCTAATTCTCCTTATTCAAATTTTTTATAATATATGGAAAAATATCGATTGCTCTTTGAATTGGTAATTTTCCTCTTTCTGCATTTGCTTCATCAAATTTTATGCTTCTATCTTTTATGCATTGATTTCCTGCAATTAGGACAGGAACTTTATCAGTAGAATGGATTTTTAATTCACATGGAGTCGCATGATCACATGTTATAACAACAATATCCTCATCTGCTATATCTTGTACTAATCTTGCTATAAAATATTTGTCTATAAATTCAATTGCTTTTACCTTTTCTTTAGGTTTATTATCATGCCCTGGTTCATCTGGGCCTTTAATATGTATAAATTTAACATCTGCTGTATCTTGTACCAAAATCTTCTCTGCATTTATCATGAAATCTTTATCTAATTGCAAGTCCAAAGATTTAGAAAATGTAAATTTGGCACCAATTAATTTTGCTATTGCATTTTCAGCAGGTAATTGACCATACATAGAAAGTGTAATTCCAAATTTATCTTGAAAATTTGGCATTTTCTTAGGTGCTGTTCCTCCATCTCTGAAAATTAAATAATTAGCAGGCATTTCACCTTTTTCGACTCGTTTACAATTCACTTCACTTTTAGATAAGATTTTATTAGATTGTTCTATAAAATCATTTACAATTTCTGCTGTCTTTTTACTTTCTTCTTTTCCATCCAATGACATACATGTTAATGGTTTTGGTTCATAATTTTTTACTGGCTTTCCCCAAACACCACCTTTCTTAAAACCTGGATCTGTATTAGATACATTTCCAGATAATTTTACATGTTTACTATATATTACTAAGATTCCTCTATGATGTCCAAATGCAAGTAACTTGAACGCAACTCCATACTTAGATAACGTTACATTTTCTGTTATCTCTTTAGCCAAAGATTGTAATTCTTCATCTTCTAATCCTCTAGCCGTTCTTCTATCTAATGTTCCTAATGTTTCATCATATGAAGCAAAATTGATTCTAAAAGCTACATAATCATATCCTTTAGGAATAAATCCGGTTCCTAATCCTTCTAGCGTTCCTCTTCCTGGATAATATATCTTTGGGTCATATGAGAGTAATGCCATACTTCCCGAATCAGATTCTGGTGTTATATGTTCATCTATAACTGTAATAAGTGATTCAGCTCCTCTTTGTGCCAATATATCCATATGTGGTGTATTAGCCACTTGCAAAGGTGTCTTATTTCCAAGTTCTTTTATTTTCCTATCTGCCGCCCCATCTAATATAACCATATAAATATGCATAATCTTTAACCTCTCTTATCTTTTTCTTCTTCATCCAATAATGCTTTTATCTTTTTATCTAATTGATTTTCTACCATATAGTTATATACAAAATTTGGTACATATTGTTTCCATTCTTTTCCCTCTTGAATATTTTTACGAATATCAGACGCACTGATTCCTTTATTTTCTAATGAAACTCTCCACAATACTTCCACATCTAGTTTTAAATCTTCTTGTAACATTTTTAATTTTTCTTCTCCCCATTTATCGTAGATTGTCATATAATATTTTGCATTTAATGGAGCATAATTAAATATCTTTTCAGGAAAGTTTATAGGAAATGGAACAATATCAAATTCTGCTTGATTAACTCCTGCTTCTATTAGAGAATATTTTATACATTCCATTCTTTCAAAATAGGTAAGTGGATTTGAACTTTTTTTAGATCTATGAGGATTGTTTGACGTATATTTGGTTAAATCTTGTTCTGGATTACAAATTCCTATAATCAAATGTTCACATCTTTCTTTTCCAGCTAATAAATATTTCATATGGTCATTGTGTAGTACCTGAAATCTTCCATGGATAACTCCTAGTTTATCTTTCATACTATTATCATCCCTTCTTCAATAAAATAAGTCAAAAATGCCTATCTTTTTATTTATTGTTTTATATTTTAGTAAATTATATCATGCAATTTTTTTAGTGTAAAATGAATCATTTTGTTTTAGTTATTACTTGAAGTTATTTCTAAAAATTATTTTTCAAGTCCAAAATGCTTTTCAATAATTTGTATAAATGTATTTAATTCTTTGAATTTTCTTTCACGATGAATATATATTCCAAATTCAATTGGTTTTATATGAAATTGAGTGTTTAATATGCATAAATTGTGTTTTTTGATTTCTTCTTCGACAAACTCTTTTGTAACTAATCCTACCCCATCATTATTTTTTATAATTTCTGTTATTGTTTTATATGTTGCATGTTTTATATCTTTAAAATCTTCATATTTACAATTTAATGATTTAAAAAAATTGTGTGATGTCTCAGATGTCCTTTTGGGCATATATATAGTCGTATTTTTTATATCTTCTAAAGTCATTTGCTTATCTTTTAGCTTATAATTTTGATTGGCAATTAAAACTTCATTCCACTCTCCTAATTTTATAAATTTGATATTTTTATCATTCGTTTTCGTATATATTTTTTTAGAAAAAATAATGTCTAATTCTCCATTTTTTAATTCTAAAAGCATTTGTTCATTATCCTGATTTATTACATTTATTTTAGAATTTGTATTTTGAATATAATATTCACTCATACAATCACTAAATATCTTGTTTAATATGGTAGAATGTATTCCTAAATTAATATCTTTTGTTTGTAGATATTTATTTTCCTCATTGACTAATACATCCACAGAATCTTTTATATCTTGATACAATTCCACTCCCTGTTTGGTTAATTTTATTCCATGATTATTTCTTATGAATAATTTTGTTTCTAATATACTTTCTAAATTTTTCATATGTTTTGTTACTGCTGGTTGTGTTAAATTTAATTTTTCACTTGCTTTTGTTATATTCTCTTCCTTTGCTACTGTTACAAATATTTTATATAATTCTAAATTTACCATTTTCTCAAAATCTCCTTCAATTAATTTTTCCTATACCACAAAGATACTTCAAAAAAAGCATTTAAACATCATGGAATGTTTTAAATGCTTTTTTTAATAATATCTTTAATTACTTCTCCTGCTATAATCATACCTGCAACAGATGGAACAAAAGATATACTAGCAGGTGTTCTGGATTCCACATCATGTTTGATTGGTTCTTCTTTAGAATATAAAACTTTTAAATCTTGTATTCCCCTTTTCTTTAATTCTTTTCTCATGACTTTTGCTAGTGGACATACTGATGTTTTATAAATATCTACTATTTCAAATTTAGTCGGATCTAATTTATTTCCTGTCCCCATACAAGAAATAATAGGAATTTGTTTTTCCTTTGCTTTTTGGATTAATTTTAATTTTGTTGTAATGGTGTCTACTGCATCTACCACATAATCTATGGTATTATCTATGAGTGTTTCTTCTCCCTCTTCTATATCTTGTGGTATATATATTTCTACATTTACATTAGGATTGATGGATAAAATTCTATCTTTCATACAATCTACTTTTAACTTTCCTATATTTGTAATAGTTGCATGAATTTGTCTATTTAAATTGCTAGGAGAAATCACATCATTGTCTACCAAAATGATATTTTCTACTCCTGCTCTTACCAATCCTTCAACAACAAATGACCCTACACCACCTATTCCATATACAATAACTTTACTATTTGCTAATTTTTGTATATTGTCTTTTCCAATTAATAATTCTGTTCTTGATTTCCATTCTTCTTTCATCTGTCTCTTCTTTCTTATTCTTTATTTTTTAGTTCTGAAAGTTTGTTATATAATTTTTCACTATATTTTTTTTGTAAATATAATCTTGCTACTTTTTTAACTATTTGCATATTGGCAATACTTCCATCTTTAAATTCTAGTCTAATTTTATAACTTATCAAACCTTTTCTCAATTTTTTTATTTGTATATCTTCAAACTTTACAAAAAATCCATTTGTTATAGTTTTATTTGTCAATTTTGATAATTCGAAGAAATACAATTTTTTATCGTCAAAATATAAGATATACTGTATATAGTTTGAAAAAGAAAACAATCCATACAACACATATTCTCTTGCTGTGGGAATCATTTGTGCTAACAAATAATTTTCTTCTTTCAAATGATTCTTTTTTAAGAATTCTCTAATTGTTTCTCCATTAAATTTTCCTAAATTAAATTCTTTATTGGATATTTTTTCTCCTTCAATAAATATCTCATTATCAGTTTCTTCTATTTTCATATTTTCTTTTATTTTCTCAATAGATTTCTTAGCATTAAAAAAACCAATAACTGCTCCTACACCATATATCACTGCCATAATAACATTAAATCTGAAATTAAAAAAATATAACAATATGTATAATACAATATTTGTTATTATGAAATATCTATTTAATGTTTCTTTAAATAATACATTTTTATATTTTTTTGCTAATTTTCCTGCTATCATCCCTCCAAACAAAGGTGATAAAAAAAGCATAATAAAGGTAGGGATGTATGCTCCATTTGTAGCATATAATACGATAACTGTGCAAATCATTAATAATTCCGTAAATACAATTAATGTTGCTCCATATCTTAATAAAAAAGAACTTTGTGTTGTTTCTATGGTACTCAACTCCTTTTCTCATTTTCTATTATTTTATAATATTCTCCTTCATTTGTAAATAGTTTTCAGTTTCAGATTTCTAGGTGGAAGATGGTATGTATTATTTTTGAATTATTGACGAATGTGCCGCGGAATAGATGTATAAATTCTTAGGTTTAAATAAATGAGGAAGCGCGAGCAGCGAGAGGCTCGTTTAGTTAAACCTTAGAATTTATAATCTATATAGCAAACCGAGGAAATAATGAAAAAATAATACATACCATCTTCCACCTAGAAATCTGAAACTGAAACCTTGATAACTTGATAATTCCTCTTAACTAGTATATAATTAATTTACTAAGAAACTACAAATAGAAGGAGTTTTACATGTTAAGAATTCATAATATAAAAATTAGAGAAAATATGTCTGATGAAAAATTAATTGATTTTGTTCTCCATAAATATCATATACACCCTTCTGATATGCTAGAGTGGAATATTTTTAAAAAATCAATTGATGCTAGAAAGAAAAATGATATATTTTTTAATTACACCATTGATATTCAAGTAAAAGATGAATCTAAATATTCCAATCTTCAAAAAGTGGAAATACCAGATATTGAAAAAGATATAAAAAATCGTATTCAAATAGTTTTTTTAAATAGTTTAAAAACTTGTCCTTCTCCTATAATTGTTGGAGCGGGTCCTGCTGGATTATTTTCTGCTCTAACACTTGTCCAACATGGTATAACCCCTATTATTATTGAACAAGGAAAAACAGTTGATGATAGAAAACAGGATGTAAATTGTTTTTTACATGATAAACAATTGAATCCTTTTTCAAATGTGCAATTTGGTGAAGGTGGTGCTGGTACTTTTTCAGATGGAAAATTAACAACTGGAATTCACAATTCTTTATGTCAAAAAGTATTAAAAGAATTTGTGAATTTTGGCGCACCAAAAGAAATTCTATATTTATCGAAACCACATATTGGAACAGATAAATTGATTGATATTATTCGAAACATGAGAAACTACATAATATCAAAAGGTGGTAGATTTTATTTCAATACAAAATTTATCAATTTTACTGTTAAAAACAATATGATATGCTCTGTATTACTAAAAAATTTAGAAGATAATACAAATTTTGAACTTCCAACTAATCATTTAGTTTTAGCAATTGGACATAGCTCTAGAGATACTTTTGAATTACTATATCAAAATGGCATGATGATGGAAAAGAAAAACTTTTCTGTAGGTGTGAGAATTGAACATCTTCAAGAAATGATTAATCAAGCACAATATGGAGAAAATCCTAAATTAGAATTACCTCCTGCTGAATATAAATTAGCATACCATTCTCCAACTGGTCGATCTTGTTATACATTTTGTATGTGCCCTGGAGGAACGGTTATTGCCTCTTCTAGTGAAAAAAATACAATTGTTACAAATGGTATGAGTACCTATTTAAGAAATGGTAAAAATGCCAATTCTGCTTTATTAGTAAATGTAACACCAGAAGATTTTACAGATGCCTCTCCTTTAGCTGGCATCTATTTCCAAAAAGAGTTAGAAGAAAAAGCATTTATCTTAGGCGGTTCTAATTATTATGCACCTATCCAAAAAGTAGAAGACTTTTTAAATAATCAAAAATCTTCTACCATTGGTCTTGTTATTCCTTCTTATTTACCTGGAACAACCTTATCAAATTTAAATGAAATTCTTCCAGAATTTGTTTCTTCTACTTTAAAAGAAGGCATTTTATATTTTGATAAAAAATTAAAAGGATTTGCTCACCCTGATAGTATTTTGACTGGTGTTGAAACCAGAAGCTCTTCACCTGTAAAGATACCTAGAAATACCAAGTTTGTATCTAATATAGATGGAATTTATCCTTGTGGAGAAGGTGCAGGATATGCAGGAGGTATCATGTCTGCTGCTGTTGATGGAATAAAAACAAGTTTATCTATTTTAGGGGCTATGAATTAGCCCTTATTTCTTTTATAACATCTGCTAATGATGTTACTAAATATTCTACATCTTCTTTCGTATTTTCATCTCCAAAAGTCACTCTCAAAGTTCCTTCTGCATATTCACTTGTGAGTCCAATGGCAGTTAACACATGTGATGGCATACTACTTCCCGAAGAACATGCACTTCCTGCAGATGCACAAATTCCTCTTTCATCTAGTTTCATCAATAATTCACTACCACTTACACCTTTAAATGATATATTACTGTTTCCTGGTAATCGATGATCCAGAGAACCATTTATTTTAATATTTTGAATCTGATTTTTTACTTCAGAAAAATAGAAATCTCTTAATTCTGTTAATCTATTCACATGATTTTCCATGTTATCTTTCGCAATTTTGCAAGCTTCTCCTAAGCCTATCATTCCAGGTACATTTTCAGTTCCAGCTCTTTTGTCTCTTTCTTGATAACCTCCATCAATTAAGTTTTTAAATTCAATATTTTTATTGACATATAGTGCTCCTATTCCTTTTGGTGCTCCTATTTTATGTCCTGATAAAGATAACATATCTATATTCATTTCTTTTACATCAATTTTTACATTTCCACAAGCTTGAACAGCATCTGTATGAAAAATAATCCCTTTTTCTTTTGCAATTTCTCCTATTTTTTGAATTGGCTGAACAGAGCCAATTTCATTATTTGCAAACATAACACTAATTAATACAGTATCTTTCGTTATAGCATTTACAAGTTCTTCTAAATTGATAATTCCATCTTTATCTACATTCAAATAGGTTACTTTAAATCCATTCTCTTCTAGTGTTTTACAACTATTTAATATTGCATGATGTTCTATTTTTGTTGTTATTACATGTTTTCCTTTATTTTTATTTAAATACATAATTCCTTTTAATGCTGTATTATCACTTTCTGTTCCCCCACTTGTAAAATAAATTTCATTTTTATCACAATTGATTAAATCTGCAACCTCTCTCCTTGCCTCTTCTATTCCCATTTTCGCAGTTCTTCCTAATGTATATAATGATGATGGATTTCCATAGGATTCTATAAAATATGGAAACATTTTATCCATTACTTCCTTTTTTACCTTCGTTGTCGCTGCATTATCAAAATATCTTATCTTCATTTTACTTCTTCCTTTCTTTGTTGGAGCAAAACAACATTTTAAAATAGGATTTTTTGTTTAAGAACAAGTTGGCATTTTTAGTATTTTCCTAATCATAACATTCACTCCTATCTTATTTTATGCTACTTTTCTTGGATTATTTCTTTTATTTTATCTATCTCCTTTATTGTTGCTTTATATCCGTATTCATAACAACTATCTATTTTTTTCAAATCTAGCAATCCAGTTTTATCTGTTTTAATTGTTAAAATATAATCGCTTTGTTTTAAATTATCTTCTGCTATTTTGTTTCCCATTAAATCAATTGTTCTCATCGCTATATCCATATAATTACTTTCTTCTGTTATATCATCTGGTTTAAAATTAACAGCCAATACTTTTTTAATGCCTTGTTTTTTTACTTCTATTACTGGTACATTATCTAATGCACCACCATCTAGAAATTTGTGTTCACCAAAATCACATGGACAAAATACAGCTGGAAAACTACTGGTTGCTCTTAATGCTTTTCCCACAGAAATATCTCCTATATATTTTTTATATAGATTCTTCTCATTTGGAATATGATTGGTAAAAATATATTCTTTTCCATCTTTTATATCAACAGTTGGTATGGATATTGGCATTTTAGTAATTTGTGAAATAGTTTGTATTCCTTTGTCTTTCGCTAATTTATTAAACAACTCTTCTATATTTTCTCCCTTTCGAAATCCTGTGGTTTCTCTTCTTAATACATTATGTATTCGTGAAAATATAGGATTTTGTCCCATACCCACTATATCTTTTGCGTGTGTTTTAAATAAATGATACATATCTTCAGGAGAATATCCTAGGGCATACAATCCTGCAATTAATGCACCTGAACTTGCTCCTCCTATCGCTTCAATTTTTATTCCACTTTCTTCTAAAGCTTTTAACACTCCCGCATGTGCAATTCCTCTAATTCCTCCACCTGATAACGCAATTCCTAATTTCACATTTTCACCTTTTCTCATTTTTTATATAGTATTTACATTTTGGAATATTTTAATCAGACTTTCTCGTGTAAATTCAAAAAAAATAGACTCAAAATTGAATCTATTTTTTATCTTAGACAATAAGATTTTATTTTGTATAATAAAATTCCCCATATCCGTATTCTACTCTATAATAGTCTTTTATGAATTGTGGTTCTGTTTGCACATTAAATGTATATGTTGGTTCTAATATCACTTTACCATTTGCGTCTACAACGCCCCATTTTCCTTCTAATTTGATTCCTGCATATCCATAAGAATCTAAATCTGTTACTTTATCATATATATAGTCTACAACAACATTTCCAGATTTATCAACAAATCCCCATTTTTCATCTTTAGATTTCGCATATATTTGATTATCTGGGAATATATCTGTATTTTGTTTTTCATTTCCTTCTAAATCAAAATATTTTGTTTCTGTATCATTATATATTTTTATATAATTATCTTCTTTTTTAACAATTGCATTTGTCATTTCACATAATTGTTTAAAATTCTTATCATATAATTGTGTTGAACTATTTTGTGATAATCGTGTAAGTATATAGTCTGTTCCTTCTACTTTTTCTATAGAATCATATTGTATTTCTATAACTGGTTCCTCTTTATCATTAATAACTCCTACTTTTCCACCTGTTACTGAAACAATGAAATAATTATCATATAGATAATTTATATATGAATAATTTTGTTTTGTAATTTGTTCTCCTGCTTGATTAAGAATACTATATGATGATCCTTGTGTATTATCTATTTTTATTTGATAATTTTCATTTTCTGTATTAAGTATATATACATTACTATCTATCTCAGCTGGATTTCCATCCTCTTTATACGCTGTCACATTTCCATCTACATCAGTAGCATAAATATATATTCCTGTACTATCTATTTGTACAAATTCTGTTGGTATAATTACTTCTCCATCTAATGTTGCTACTCCATATCGTTTGGTTTTTTCTAGTGTTAATGTATTGCTTTCACTATTATAGGATATAGATTGATATTCATTTTTGATAATTGGTTCTTGATTTTTTACCAACCCATATTGTCCATTTTGTGCTACGATTAAATAAATATTGTTGTCATCTTTTATATTGGTTATTCTAGAAATTTCTGTATATTCAGGTTCTAGTAAAACATTACCATCAATATCAATATATCCATAGCGATATCCATCTTCTGTTGTATTAGAAACAATATATCCAGCTCTTTTATAGCCCTCTTCTTCTGTTGTGTAATTATCCACTGTGATTTGGTCATATTCTGGTTCTACCAAATTATTTCCTTTATTATTGATAACACCATATTTTCCATCTAGTTTTACTAGCAATTCTCCTTCTTTATATGGTAATCCTTCTATTGTCTCATATATAGGATTTGCAATCACTTCTCCTTCTAAGTTAATTAATCCTATTTTGTCATCTTGCTTATATGTTAACAAATTTTTTTCATACATTAAATCACTAGCTATATTTTTTAATCTTATTGGTTGTAGTTGTGCATATTCTGAAAATATTTGCTCATCATTTTGATTTAACACTTTTGTAGTATTATTTTCATCATAACATATAAAAACTGCTTTTTGTGGATTTGGTATAATCACATTTGTATAAGTTGGATTAATCACAACATCTCCACTATTATTAATAACACCATATTTTCCTTCTTGTCTTAAAATAGAATATGCATAGTCTTGGACATTAATTTTTTCAATTTCATATTCTCTTCCATTTTTTTCAATTTGTCTATATATAAACCATCCTGCAATAGCAATGATAATTAATAATACAATGACTATCATAACAATATTTTTTTTCTTCATATTCATTCCCTACCTTATTCTTCGTTTTCTTCTTCTGTTTTTATTTCATTATTTTTACACGCTTTTACTTTTAATATTCTTTTATCTTCATATTCTTCTATTTTATAAGTTACTTTTTCAGTCTCTATTACTGGTTTTTCTTCGTCCTCAGGTATTCTTCCTAATTCTTCTTGCAAAAATCCTGATAGTGTATCATAATCTCCTTCTGGAATTCCTGCATCTAGCAATTTATTAACATCATAAATCGGTAAACTCCCTGATAATATATACGTATTTTCATCTATTTTTTCATATTCTTTTTCTTCTTCATCATATTCATCATATATATCTCCTACCAATTCTTCTAGTATATCTTCCATCGTGACTAATCCTGCTGTTCCACCATATTCATCGACAACAATTGCTATTTGCATCTTGTTTTTTTGCAATTCTTTAAATACCTCATTAATTAAACGATTTTGTGATACAAAATATGCTTCTTTTATCAAGTTTTTTACTTTGAAGTTTTTCTTTTTAATATTTTTTAATATATCTTTTACATATAAGATTCCTTTAATTTCGTCAATGGTTTCTTCATATACTGGAATTCTACTATATCGATATTCTTCTTGTGATAATTCATCTAATAATTCTTCATTACTAATCCTCATATCCACTGCAAAAATATCTTTTCTATGTCTCATAATTTCAGATACTGTAATATCATTAAATTCAAAAACATTATTAATCAATTCTTTTTCTGATTCTTCAATCGTTCCTTTTTCTTCACCTTGATTTACCATCATTTTAATTTCTTCTTCAGTAACCGTCTCTTCCTCATTTTCTCCAACACCAAATATTCTTGATATAGCATTTGTTACCACTGTTAATAATTTTACGAATGGTGCTGTGATAATAGAAATAGCTCTGATAACACCAATTGTTGCAAATGATATTTTTTCATAATGTTTCATTGCTAATCTTTTTGGTACCAATTCACCAAATACTAAAGTAAAGAAAGATAATATAATGGTGATTATAATGATAGATATACTTTTCCATATTCCTATACTAATTGATGGTATCCAACTATTTAAGATTGGTGCCAACATATCTGCAAATGTTTCTGATGCAAAAGCACTTGATAAAAATCCCGCAAGTGTAATTCCAATTTGTATCGTTGCCAAAAATTTACTTGGTTCTTTTAGCATTTTTTCTATTTGTTTTGCCTTTTTATTTCCTTCTTTTGCTTGCTTTTCTATTTTTGCATCATTCAGAGATATAAATGCTATTTCACTTGCCGCAAAATAGGCATTTAATAAAATTAATATCACTAATATAATTAATTGTGAAAACATGAAATATACGCTCCCTTTTGTTTCTCTTTTTTATTATATACTTTTCTTGTATATTCTATCAAAGTTTATTTTTTTATTCAATAGTTTTCAAATTTTAATCTTTAATTGCAAAAGAAAGACGCCACACTTTTTTGTGTGACGCATTTCTTGGTCATTATTACATACCTGTTACTGGTAAAATTCTCATACTTGAAAATTCTTGTTTATCTGTTGTTTTCTCAATTTTTGGAATTTCTTCTTCGTGATTATTTACTGTTACTGTCATTTCTTCATTTAGATTTATATCCACTTCTATTAACTCTTCATAAATTTCATACCCGCTAATCGTTCTTGTTTCCTTTATATAATACTTTCCTGGAATTAGATTTTCTACCTCTATTTTTCCATTCTCATCTGTTTCTAAATTTGTGTAAATCACATTTTTATTTTCATCTAACAATTGAAATTCTACACCTTGTAATTTTTCTTTTGTTTCTTCATCTTGCTTTACAATGATTAGTTTTGTTTTATTTTTATTATAATTATCTTGTACCTCTCCTGTTCCATCTTCATAAGTCGATGCTGTTAATGCATAGTCTTGTAAATTAGAACTTGGTGCTTTTCCATACAATATTGGTTTTGTCTCTATTTTTGTTTCAATCTGAATCTTAATTGTTTTGTCTTCTGTCATTTGTTTAATTGGAATCAATATTTTAAATACTTCATTAGAATTAAATTCCTCTTTTTCTTTATTCGTTTCATCTGTTATTTTCAATCCTTCTACTTCTTGACCATTTTCATCTGTTACATATACCTTATATTTGTCTATAGTTGTCTTGCTACTTATTTTATATGTTTTAGAAACATATTGAAATTCCACATTATCTTGTTCCCAAGTTTCTTGTAATTTTTGAATATCTACTTTATTAGAAATCTGTACTTCACTAGAATTATTGGCATCATTGATAATTTTATACATTGCATTTAATGTTCTTTGTCCTGCTTCTCCAATTGCTTTATAATCACTTAATTGATTTCCATGGATATAACTATATATCGCATGCTTAGTTGCTGTAAATGCTTCTTTTTCATTTGCAACACCTAATTCTCCTATTGTTTTATATGGGTAACCATTTGTTACAATTTTCCAAAGCATTACATCTTGTATTGCTTTTTCAACAGAAACTGTATAACTTCCTTCTTCTGCTCCTGGTTTTGTTTTATCCAAACAATAAGCTGGATATACTTTTCCATCATTTTCATATTCAATATATGTGGTTTTTACCGTGATACCTTTATATTTTAATAAACTTCCACAGTCTCCTACTGCATATACATTTGCAGCATCTATATTTGTTGCTATAACAGAATTGGTAAAATTTAAAAAATTTAATACGATTATAGCAAGCACAATGCATATAATTTTTGCACCTTTTTTTATTTTATACAAATTATTTTCACTTCCTTTATGATTTTTCTATTCCTTGTATACATCTTCTGTATTTTGGTTCATTTTCTACACAGGTAATTAATGTAATTGTATTTTCTTCTGTTGGTTCTAAATTACTCCAATCTGTATTTTGAATAATCTCATGTTTTGTTACAATATATGTTCTTTCTATATCTTTATAGGTATATTTGATTTCATCTCCCTCCTGCAATTCTTTTAATCGATTAAAATAATTATTTTTATATCCTCTGTTATGTGCAGCTAAGCATATATTTCCTAAATCTTTAGAGGATTCTTCAAAATGCCCCACATAATCATCTAATATTTCTTTGCTTGTGCCTTCTTGTATAGGCGCTTTTAATGCTATTTTATCTATTTGTATATACCAATTATTTAATTTATTTGTTTCATTTAAAATGATAGCATTATCATTCGTTAAATTCTCTGAATCAACGGTTTGATTTTGAATAAAATTTTCTTGTGCTATAAAATTGACTTTAAATTCTATTTTTTCTGGTTTTAATATATTGCTATGAAATAAAACATTTATGAATAAATATAGTATGATGGAAATAATGAAAGACAATACATTTATAAATTTACTAGTATATATGATAATAAACACGCTCTCCTTTTTAAAATATATCTTGACTTTGTTTGGAATTTTAACTCGATTAAATTTTTTTGATTAAATTTTTAATATTGATAAAAAAATATATGTAACATGTTACATGTATATAATAATACAATTTTTTCCATTTGTAAAGAACTTTTCATCGCAAAATTCGACATTTAAAGAAAAAAAGGGAAAAATGAGTCCGTCCCCAAAATCCCTCAAAATCCCTTTTCTGCAATAATTTATATTTTTAAGTCTAATTCGAAATAGAACTCAACTCCATTGTCTTTATTAATAACTCCATAATCATTTTTATAATTACTCATAATTGCTTTTACAAATGATAAACCAATGCCTGTTCCACCATCTGCTCTATTTCTAGATTCATCAACTTTATAAAAACGATTCCAAATTCTTGTTAAATCTTCTTCTTTTATATTAATACCTGTATTAAACACTTTTATTCTCACTTTGTTTTTTTCTACATTTACAACATTTTCAATCACGATGCTTTTCTTTTTATTTACTTCTTCAACATGCTTAATCGCATTTGTTAAATAATTGGTAATCACTTGCTCTATATAAAAATCATCTGCGATAACATTAATCTCATCTGGAGATTTTAGTTCTACTTCTACTTGCTTTTCTTCTAGCATAACTTGTGATTTTCTAATAACTTCTTTTTCTAATTCTACTATATTAAATTCTTTATCAGAAAATTCTCTTTTTCCATATTCTAGTTTCATTAATTCTAATAATTGTTTTACTAATCTGTCCATTTTATTGGTTTCATCTAAGATAACCTCTGCATAAAATTTTCTGCTTTCATCATCTGTATTAACATTTTCTAATAATCCCTCACTATATCCTTGTATCAATGCAATTGGTGTTTTTAATTCATGAGATACATCTGATATAAAGCTTTTTCTCATTTCATCAATTTTTGATTTTTCTTCTATATCTTTTTCTAACTCTATATTTGTTCTTCTTAATTGTTTAATTGTACTTTCCAATTTGTCTGACATTAAATTGATACTTTTTCCTAGATTATTAATCTCATCATCAGCATCTGTTATTCGATATTTATGGCTAAAATCTAAATTAGACATATTTTTTGCAATTGTATTTAATTCTAATATTGGTTCTGTAAATTTTCTACTTACAAAATTTACAATAACTGCTGAAATTAAAATTGTAAAACCTGCAATTAAGTATAGAAAATTATTAGAAATTTTTACACTTTCTTGTATTGAAGAAACTGGTATTCGAATATATAACAAATAATCATTATCTAATTTTGCTGATAATAAAATATACGAAATTCCCGTTTTATTCTCTTTTAATCTTCTAATAATAAATTTTTCATTTTCCTCTATTAACTCTCCTGCATTTATTGCATTTGTCATGGCATTCATTTCACCAAATGTTGATAAAAAATCTTTATTTGATGTGAATACATTGATATCATCATCATCTTTTATTAAAATATCAAAATTATTATTGATTGCTAATTTTTCTAATTCAGAATTAATATCGATATCTGTTGGTGCATTATAATAATCATTAATTACCTCATATACTTCTTTTAAATCTTTTGTTTTACTATATAAATAAAATTGTCCAAATACAAAATTGTTTACTAATATTAAAAAAAGTATGATAAGCAATATAATTAATGATAACATTAAAAATAATTTAACTCTTACTGATTTTAATGCATTTCTTATTTTTTCCATTTTTATTCCCATCCTTAGGTAATTTATTTTACCTCAAATTTATATCCGACACCTCTCATTGTTTGAATATATTTTCCTTTTTTTCCTAATTTATGTCTTATTTTCTTAATATGACTATCAATTGTTCTAGAATCTCCATAATAATCATAATTCCATACATTATTTAATATTTTATCTCTTGACAAAGCAATATTTTCATTATCCACTAAGTAGGTTAATAATTCATATTCTCTTAAACTTAATTCGATTGGTTTTCCATCCACTTTGACAGTTCTTCCTTCTTTATCAATTTCAATTCCACCATAATCTTTAACTTCTTTTTCATCTTGATTTGTTCTCTTTAATATAGCTTCAACACGTGCAACTAAAATTTTAGGACTAAATGGTTTAGAAATATATTCATCAACGCCTAGTTCAAATCCAAATAATTCATCTTGTTCTTCTCCTCTAGCTGTTAACATGATAATTGGTACTTTTGAATCTTGTCTGATTTGTCTTAATACTGACCAACCATCTAATTTAGGCATCATAACATCTAACAGAATTAAACTAATTTTATTTTTATTTTCTTCATATACCTCTAATCCTTTTTCTCCATCTTCTGCCTCTAATATACTATATCCTTTTGCAGCTAAGAAATCTTTTATTAATTTTCTCATCCTTAGTTCGTCATCTACAACTAAAATACAGTTATTTAGCATATGTATCACTCCTATTTTTTCTATTATTTTTATTATATATTATACATAGGTTTTATGTCTATACTGTGAACAAATTTTTTATTTTTGTTAAAAGTGACAACATGTCCTCCTAAAAAAAATACTACACTAGTATCTAGTGTAGTAACCTGTTTTTAATTTTTAACATATACTGTTTTTGTATCATAAGCCAATTCAATATTTTCCTCATTCAATATCTTCATTATTTTCACATTTATATCTTCTACTTCTTTTAAATAACTTGCATAATCCACTGAATTGGTATATGTATAGATTAATATATTAATCCCATTATCTGTTATTTGATCAAATCTTACAATAATAGAATCATCATAGACACTTTCTCTTTCTTGTAACATTTTTTCAATTCTTGTTTTTAATAAATCTAATTTTTCTAATGGTGTATCTAATTCTACACATAAATTGGTTTTATATCTTCTTTTTTCCATTTTGCTCCAATTCGTTACAGAAGCATCTGCAATAATGGCATTTGGAATATTGACTAATGCATTTTCAAATGTTCTAATTCTAGTTGTTCTAAATGTAATATCTTCTATTGTTCCTTCGTAATTATCCATTTGTATCCAATCGCCAACTACAAACGGTTTATCTATAAAAATAACCAATCCACCAAATAGGTTTTTAGCAGTATCTTGCGCAGCAAGAGTTACAATAACACCACCTAATCCTAATCCTGCAACTAGTCCTGTTAGATTAATTTCCAATATTGCTAATACCAAAAATATAGCAATTATATAGATAAGTACTCTTGTAATTTTTAATACAAATTCAAATACTGTATCATCCATTTTATCGCTTAAGCTTTTTCTCAATTTTTTTCCTAAAATTGTTTTTGAAGTAAAGCTATTTGCTAATCCTACTGCAATTTCTATCACACTAATAATTTTAAAAGCTTTTGTCACAATATCCATTACTTGCTCATTAATTTGTAGCGGTGTTCTTAAAAATACAATGGCTAAATAAATTCCTAAAATAATAAAAAATACTTTTAAAGGTTTAAAAAATGCACTTTCTTTTATTTCTTTTGCCTTTTTACTCTTTATTTTAAATATCTTAATAATCATATAGGAAAATGTACCACTAAATATCCTAAAAAACACAATAATTCCAATGGCTATGATGATATCTACAACTTGTATAGATGTTAGTCTATTCCAAAACTCAACTAACTGCTCCATATTTTCCTCCAATATTAAAATTATTTATTTTTCAATTTGATTGGAAAAGAATTAAATTTTGGCAAGGAAAATTTTATTTAAAAGGCAAGGGCGCATACTTTTGTATGTAACCGCGTTTTAAATGAAATTTGACGTAGCCAAAATTGTAATTATTTTTCAATCTATCCCATGTAATCTCTCAACTTCTTACTCCTACTAGGATGTCTTAATTTTCTTAAAGCTTTTGCTTCAATCTGTCTAATTCTTTCCCTAGTTACTTGGAATTCTCTTCCTACTTCTTCTAGTGTTCTTGACTTTCCATCTTCCAATCCAAATCTCAACTTTAATACCTTTGCCTCTCTTGGTGTTAATGTATTCATAACCTCTTCTAATTGCTCTCTAAGCATCGTATAAGCCGCTGAATCCTGAGGCGCTGGAGAATCATCATCTTGTATAAAATCACCTAAATGACTATCATCTTCTTCTCCTATAGGTGTTTCTAATGATACAGGATCTTGTGCAATTTTTTGAATCTCAATAACTTTTTCTACTGGTATTTCCATTTCAGTTGCAATTTCTTCTGGGGTTGGTTCTCTTCCTAATTGTTGTAATAAATGTCTAGAAGTTCTAATTAATTTATTGATTGTTTCTACCATATGCACAGGAATTCTAATTGTTCTTGCTTGATCTGCAATTGCTCTTGTAATGGCTTGTCTAATCCACCATGTTGCATATGTGCTAAATTTGAATCCTTTTGTATAATCAAATTTTTCAACTGCTTTAATTAACCCCATATTTCCTTCTTGTATTAAGTCTAAGAATAACATTCCTCTTCCTACATATTTTTTGGCAATACTAACTACCAATCTTAAATTTGATTCTGCTAATTTTTGTTTTGCTTCTTCATCACCTTTTAATACTTTTTTAGCTAAATCTAATTCTTCATCAAAAGTAAGTAATGGAATTCTACCAATTTCTCTTAAATACATTCTTACAGGATCATCAACATTGATTCCTTCATAACTGGTATCTGTAATTTCATCTAATTTTAATTCTTCTACTTCTTTCAAGTCTTCAATATCTGGTTCTTCATCCATATCATCTTGTAATAAATCCACACCTAATTCTTCAAAAGCATCAAAAACTTTATCAATTTGATCTGGATTTACATCATCTAATTCAGATGCCAAATCACCATATGTGATTTTTCCCTTTTCTTTTGCCTTTTTTAATATATTATTTACTTTTTCTTCTTTTATTTTTTTTGTTTCTTCTGATTCTTCTTGATGTTCATCTTTTTTTGTTTGTGCTACTTCTTCTGCTTTCTTATGTGCTTTTTTTCTTACTTGCTCTACTTTTTCTTTAATTTCTTCTTGTTTTAATTCTTCTTGCTTGTTTTCTTCTTTTTTTGCCATTTTCTATTCACCCCTATCTAATTTTTGCTAACCTGATAATAATATCATTTAGCTCTTTTTCCAATTCTTTCTTTTGATTTTCTTCATTTGGACTTTCTAACAATTCTAAAATTTCAAGTTTTCTTTCATTTAATTTATCTTTTTCATAACTTTGTATAATATCATCAATTGCTTTTTCTA
>CALXXJ010000031.1 GCA_944392665.1 uncultured Clostridia bacterium
AAAAATTGTAATACAAAACAACCAGAAGAATCTATGTGTTCAAGTTATATTTATGGGAAGGAATAATTTTCTTCTCATTTTTTCTTGACATATCTGTAAATTAGAAATAAAATAACCTTAGCAAAATCAATAGGGGGAAACCCAAAAAAGGAGGAAAAGATATGTTAGTTACAACAAAGGAAATGTTTGAAAAATCAATGAAGGAAGGATTTGCAGTAGGTGCATTTAATGTAAATAATATGGAAATTGTGCAAGCAATTACAGATGCAGCTCATGAAACACAATCACCAGTTATTTTACAAGCATCATCAAGTGCAATAAAATATGCAAGAGTTGGATATTTAATGAAAATGGTACAAGCAGCAGTAGAACAATATCCAGAAGTTCCAATTGCTCTTCATTTAGACCATGGACCAGATTTTGAAACAGCAAAAATGTGTATTGATAATGGATTTACATCTGTTATGATAGATGGTTCAAAATATGATTTTGAAGAAAATATAGCGCTAACAAAACAAGTAGTAGATTATGCACATTCTAAAGGTGTTGTTGTTGAAGCAGAACTTGGTAAATTAGCAGGTATAGAAGATGATGTTAATGTAGCAGCATCTGATGCTATGTATACAGATCCAGCGCAAGCAGAAGAATTTGTAAAAAGAACAGGTTGTGACTCTTTAGCAATTGCTATAGGAACAAGTCACGGCGCATATAAATTTAAAGGTGAAGCAAAATTAAGATTTGATATCTTAAAAGAAATTAAAGAAAGAATACCAAATACACCTATTGTATTACATGGTGCTTCAACAGTTATACCAGAGTTAGTTGAAATGTGTAATCAATATGGAGGAAATATCCCTGGAGCAAAAGGTGTACCAGATGAAATGTTACATGAAGCAAGTGTATCTGGTGTTTCTAAAATTAATGTAGATACAGATTTAAGATTAGCTATGACAGCAGGAATTAGAAAAGTATTTGTAGAAGATCCAAGTGCATTTGATCCTAGAAAATACTTAACGCCAGCAAGAGACTTAATAAAAGAAACTGTTGCTCATAAAATGAGAGATGTTTTTGGTTCAGCTGGCAAAATATAAAAGAATACAACATATTATACGGACAAAAAATGATATAGGAATAAGTTATTATTCCTATATCATTCATTTATATATGGGGGATAAAAATGAAAAAAATTAGAATATTCTTAGTATTTATTGCTATTACTTTAATATTTTTTCTAACGAATAATGTATCTGCAGCAGAAGAAACAACAAGGTTACTATATCAAGATATAACGATTAATGAAGATGGTTCTATAACTGTAAAAGAAGCAGCATGGCTTAATGGAGAATATAATGGAAGGTTAAGAGATATTGATTTTGAAAATACTTATGCAACTACTTTTACAGGCATCTATAGTAATTTTGCAGGAAATACAAATATATATAATGGAACATCTATGAAGGATATAAAAGTATATGATATATCACAAGAAAATTTTCATTCCATGAGTGACATTGGAAATGCAGAAAATACTTATAAAGAAGTAAATAGTGCATCTAATGGAAAATATGGAGTTTATGAACTTACACAAAAAACATATGGTACAGATTTTAAGATTTATTGCCCAGATAATAAAAACAAAGTTATCTGTATAGAATATACCATAACTGATGCCGTAGTAGTACATAATGATGTGGCAGAATTATATTGGAATGTTCTTGGTGAACGTTTTGAAGAAGATGTGCAAGATTTTCAGGTTTTGATACACTTGCCAGGAGAAGATAGTGATGTTAGAATATGGAGTCATGGACCATTAACAGGTGAAAATAAAATTTTAAATTCTGAAACATTATATTTTACAGATACAAATGTTAATAGCTATACACCAGAAACTGTAAGAGTAATGTTTAACAAAGAGCTTGTACCACTTGCAACTAAAAAATCAAATGTAGATGGAAGAGAGAATATCTTAAGATACGAACAAATGATGGCAGATACGGCAAATAGTGAGAGAGAAAATGCAAAATTAGAATTAGAAAATGAAGCAAGTCAAGCTGTATTAGATTTAGAAGAAAATCCGAGAATATATTATTATAATACAGCATTGGAATTGGTAAATCAACTAGATGAACAAAGTGAGCAAAAGCAAAACTTTTTAGATAGAATAGAAAAAACAAAAGATTTAGTTAATGAAAATTGGAAACAAAATTTACAGTATAGTTTAGAAAGTTTAGAATATGATAATTATGCTTTTTTAACTAGAAGTAGATTAGAAGATTTTAAAGAAGAAATAGAAGAAGGATTTGATGAAGAAGTAAAAGAAGAATATTTAAAAATCTATAAAGATTTAGAAGAAATATTAAAAGTAAAAGAGGCCGGATTACGAAAAGGTTTCACAATTTTTGTTATTATTATCAATTCGATGATAGGAGTTTTTGCTATATATAAACTTATAAAGATAATACATGAAAGACATCAATTTAAAGGACAATATTATAGAGACTTTCCAACTGAAGATAATCCAAATGTTTTAGAATATTTAATGAAAAGAAAAAGTACAAATATAGGATTTTCAGCTACAATTTTAAATTTAATCAATAAAAAAATAATATCTTATGAACAAATTCCAAATAGTAAAGATATAACATTAATTCTTTTGGATGATAAATATACTGGTACTAGTGCTGAAGCTGTTGTATTAAATGTATTATTCAAAATGGTTGGAAATGATAAAAAATGTAAAATAAAAGATTTAAAAAATTATGGAAAAGGAACATATAATGCTAGAAGATTAATAAATAAAATCAATGAATTTAAGAAAGTGACAAAAGAAGAAGTAGGTTATAAAGAATATTTCAAAGAAAATTGGGGAACAATTGCATATATCATTTTTGCTACCATTAATTATATGATTAGTTTATGTATGGCATTTGGTGTATTTTATGGATTAAGCAACTGTGGGTTACAAGTTTTAGGATATCTTTTAGGAATCAGTGTTATCAATATTATTTATTTAGTTATAGGAAGTAAAGAGAAAAACAGAACATCCAAAGGAAAAGAGACATATTCCAAATGGTTAGCACATAAGAGATTTTTAGAAGATTTTAGTAAATTTGATGAAAAGGATTTACCTGAAATAACATTATGGGAAAAATATTTAGTTACAGCCACTGTATTAGGTTGTGCTGACAAAGTTGAAAAACGAATGAAAATGTATATAACAGATACAAGTCAAGTAGACACAAATCTATTAATATATCAAAGTATCAATTTAAATTTAACCAGAGAATTAAACAGAAGTGTGCAATCAGCTATAAGTAACAGTACATCAAGTATAAGTTCATCATCATATAGTTCAGGTGGAGGCTTTGGAGGCGGTTCATCTGGTGGTGGCGGACGGCGGAGGCCGGAGGCGGCGGTGGAGGTCGTTTCTAAGATAAATTTAAAATACAGGGATTAAACTAAAACTTTAATCTCTGTATTTTTCTTTCATAGCTTGATTTATTCTTCTTTCAGCGTCTTTTTTTGCAATATCTTGACGTTTATCATACAATTTTTTACCTTTTCCAATACCTAATTCTAGTTTCACAAAATTTCCTTTGAAATAGATGCTAATAGGAATTAAAGTATATCCTTTTTGTTTGGTAAGCCCAATTAATCGATTAATCTCTCTTTTATTTAGCAAAAGTTTTCTGTCTCTTAATGGATTTTTGTTAAAAATATTTCCATGTTCATATGGACTAATATGCATACCAGATATGTAGACTTCACCATTTTTAATGTTGGCATAACTATCTTTTAAATTTACTTTACCAGCTCGAATAGATTTAATTTCTGTTCCAAATAGGACCATTCCGGCTTCGATTTTATCTTCAATAAAATAATTATGATATGCTGTTGGATTTTTTGCAATTAACTTTGTATTCATATAATTACCTCTTTATTTTTTGAATATTATACCATAGATTATTCAATAATAAAATAGAACAGATAGAAATATCTTAAATTTCTATCTGCTCAGGATAAATCTCGCTTTGTGGGAACTTTTTTCTATTTTTCAGATTTAACTATATATTTTAAGTTCTCTAAGAAGCGTAAAAAATTAATCTCTTCTTGAATGATTATTTTCAGAAGTGATTTGTGTTGAATAATACCAAACAACTGCTATAATAGCAATTCCAGCAATACCTAAAATCAACCAAGTCCAAGCAGTTGCATTCATACCCATAAAAGTTGCATTTCCATTGGTTGATGTTCTTGTTGCTGTATAACCATCATTATTAGTGTTTGTGACTCTAGAAGTTGTATTTTTTATATCTTTTTCTAAAGTATTTCCAGTTCCTTCAATTTTGTTTCCAGCATTCTCCATCGTATTTTCTGTTTTGTCCATAGAATCTTGCATAGCATCACCAGTAGTATTCATAGCACCTTGGACGGCATTACCAGCATTTGTAACTGTATCTCTTACAGCATTTGTAGCATCTGTTAACATATCTGCTGCAAAACACACAGAAAATGAAAATACAATAGCAATCATAATTGCAAATATTGCAAATAATTTCTTTTGCATATCTAATCCTCCTTTGAAAAATATAATGAAAATAATATTAGACGATATATTCTCATTAATATTATCTAAAAAATGTTAGAGAATTATACATGAAAAAATTGCATAGGTATTTTTTCTATACAATAAAAAAGATTTTAACTAAAAAAGTTAAAACCTTAAATTTCAAAATTTTATTTACCAAGTCTAATTAAGATTGCAATTGCTAGCAAAATTAATAATACACCTATTGCAATTAAAATGATAGACAAAATATTTGATATTCCTAACTCACCTTCAGGTAAACTACTTTGGACAGTTGTTGTATTAGTAGCAGATGAAGAACTGCTACTTGATGATGATGTATTTGAAGAAGTATTTGTTCTAGAAGTATTTGATGTATTAGAACTATTAGAAGTGTTTGATGTGTTTGATGTATTTGAAGTATTTGATGTGTTTGATGATGTGTTTTGACTATTGGTTTCATTAATATCCATATCAACTGCAAAAACATTTGTAGTAAAAGATAATAATATTAATATTATTACTATTATAGAAAATATTTTTAAATTTTTAATCATATTTTATTACCTCCATTAAAACAAAAAAATTTATCTTAAGTTCCCTACTATGATATCACAAATACTAAAAATATGTCTAGTATTTTTAAAAAAATCTAAAAAATATATAGATTTTAAATAATGAAAAATATTAATATTTACATAAATCTTGATAAAATTACAAAAATACATTATAATATACATCGAAGAAAGAAGGTAAAACATTGGAAAAATATTTAGATTTAAAAAATACAACAGATTATTCTAAGTTAAAAGTAGCAGGAGAAATTATAAGAAATGGAGGACTTGTTTTATTTCCAACAGAGACAGTATATGGATTAGGTGCTAATGGATTAGATGAAAATGCTGTCAAAAAAATATATAAAGCAAAGGGAAGAGAACAAGATAATCCTTTAATTTTGCATGTTTCTAATTTTGATATGGTATCTAAAATTGCTAAAAATATATCTGATATAGAATATACATTAATGAAGACATTTTGGCCAGGACCATTTACCATCATTTTAGATAGAAAAGAGATTGTTCCAGATATTGTTACTGCGGGATTAGATACGGTTGGGGTTCGTATGCCAAGTGGACCAATAGCTAAAGAATTAATTTCTTATGCAGGTATTCCCATTGCCGCACCAAGTGCCAATATTTCAGGAAGACCAAGTGGGACTAATATTTCAGATATTTTCGAAGAACTATCTGATAAAGTAGATTATATTGTTGATGGGGGAGAATGTGAAGTAGGACTGGAATCAACAGTAGTAAGAGTAGTTGATGGTATTCCCAATATTCTAAGACCTGGTAAAATTTCTCAAGAAGATATAAAAAAAGTAGTAGGAATCGTAAAAATAGATGAACATATTTTAAAAGATATTGAAACTGATGAAAAAGTGCTATCTCCAGGAATGAAATATAGACATTATGCACCAAAAGCAGATTGTATATTAGTGTATAGTGAAGATAATAAAAAAATGATAAAAAAAATCCAAGAGATTACCAAAAAATATACAAATCCATTAGTCATTTCTTGTAATGAAAATGCTCAATATTATGAGGTGAAAAATAAAATCCTATATGGTTCTAAAGAAAATTTAAATGAAATTGCACAAAATATATTTAAAGATTTAAGAAAAGTAGATTCTTTTAAACCAGATATTGTTATTATTGAAGGGGTTAAAAATGATGGAATAGGACTTGCTATTATGAATCGATTAATTCGTGCATGTGAATATCATTACATAAAAATATAAAGGAAATCTTATATATAGACAAAATAAAAGTAGATGTTTTCCTATACAACAAGAAAAGCAAATGAAAAACAAAGAATTTTAAGACAATACAAGTTGGTATTGTCTTTTTTATATAAATTTTTTAAAATAGTTGTAACAAAAAGAAATCTTTTTACACTAATAAAGTGAAAGGAGGAAAGGTTATGCAGAATATGGAAGAAATATATAATAAATATTCAAAAATTGTATATAAATATATATTCTGCTTAACAGGAAAAGAAGATATAGCTGAAGAAATCGTACAAGAAACATTTTTAGTAGCTGTTGAAAATATTGATAAATTTGAATATAAATGCAAATTATCAACTTGGTTATGCCAAATAGCAAAATATATTTGGTTTAATCGATATAAGAAGGAAAAAAAGAGAAAAGAAGTTCCGATAAATACTTTAGAAAACACATTATTTACAGAAGAATCTATAGAAGAAAGGGTTAGTCAAAAAGAAGAAAAATTGGAATTATTAAAAAACATACAAAAATTAAATGAAGAAACTAGAAATGTGATGTATTTACGAATATTAGGAAATTTGGAATATGAAGAGATAGGGGAGATTATGGGAAAAACCTCTAATTGGGCTAGAGTTACTTTTTTTCGTGGAAAGCAAAAAATGAAAGGAGATAGAGAAAATGAAAAAGGAATGTGAAATTGTGCAAGACTTAATTTTTGGATATTGTGATGGTACATTAAATTCAGCTTCTAAAGAACTGGTAGAAAAGCATTTAGTGAAATGTGAAGAATGTAAAAGAGTTTATGAAGAAATCAAAAAAGATAAAAAAATGGATGATGATAAAATTGAAATTGATTATTTAAAAAGAGTCAATAAAAAATTAAAAAGAAAAAAAATTATGATAGTAATTTCTAGTATATGTATTGTATTATTGGTTGTTTTACATATTATTGCATTTATTTGCTATTATCATGACCATACGACCATAGAAATTTTCATGAATAAAGAGATATCAGAAGAAGAAATAGAAAATATTAGAAATCAAATAGAGAAACAATCTGAAGATGTGGAAATTACATACGTTTCTCCAGAAAAACAATTAGAAAAAATGAAAGAAAGATTTAAGGAAAATCAAGATTTATTAGCAGGATATAATGCTGAAAACAATATATTTACGCCATCTTTTATCATAAAAACAAAGACCATACAAGATATGGAAAAGATAGAAGAAAGTTTAGAAACTGTAGAAGGTATTAAGAAAATTTCTTCAACTTCTAGTAATCTATATGAATCTTTAATCATGAATATTTTTACTATTTTATACAATTAACATTAAAAAATAGATATAATTAATAAATAAAAAATGTTATAAATAAAAATTAGAGGGCGCACAGTTAAGTGCGTCCTCCTTTTGTTGCTGATCCAGTGTTTTTTCTGGCCCGATAAGATTCTTCCTTAGCTTTTTTACGGCCTTTGGCGAATATACCATAAAGTGCTTCAAAATACAATGATAGTCAATTTTATCAAAATACAAAGAGTTTAATAAAATATTAATTGATAAAATTCCTAATTTATGATATATAATTAGTTAGAATAAAATATAGAAAAAGTTGGAGGAATTTTATGAGATGTCCTAATTGTGGAAGTACAAATATATCTAGTATTGTTGATACAAAAACCAGAACAAAAGGGTTTGACGGGGGAGATGCTTGTTGTGGCTATCTATTATTCGGGTGGCCAGGAATTTTGTGTGGATTATGTAATACAGGAGATACAACAACAGAAACCAGAACAACCAATGTTTGTAATGATTGTGGAAGAAGATTCTAATGAAAAAGAGTACAAAAATAAAAACTTGGGCGTTTTTCATGAGATTAGGAAATCGATGTGGTTGTCATCAAAGAGAAGATAGAAGTTTTAAAATAAAAGGATGGCAATTTCCGATTTGTAGTAGATGTACGGGAATATTAGTTGGACAGTTATTAGGAATTTTAATATATATTTTCCATTTTCGAATTCCTATATACATATCCTGTATATTCCTTATAATCATGTTTTTAGATTGGTATATCCAATATAAGAAGATTAAAGAATCAACAAATATTAGAAGATTTATAACAGGAACTTTAGCAGGAATTGCACAAGTTGCCATTTTTATTGAAATCATTTTCATTATATGGGAATTTATTTCTTTCCTATTATGAAAAAGTATTACAAAGAAAAATTATTTTGATTATTTTATTAAAATATTAATATAGAAAAGAAGGAAAATATGGATACAAATTGTTTAGAATTAACCAATACAGATTTAAAGGAAATCTTTAAGGAAAGAGAAAAAGATAGTCATAAAGGAACCTATGGATATGTGGGGATTATAGGCGGTTGTATAGAATATACAGGAGCTGTTAAATTGGCTAATATGAGTTCAACAGCATTAAGAGCAGGTTGTGGTGTGATAAGAGTCATTGTTCCTAAATGTATAGAGACCAGTATTGCTCCATATTTGCTAGAACAGACTATTTTTCCAATAGAAAATGATGAAGAACAAAAAATGAAATTTAATAAAGAACAAATTGATGCGGCACTAGAAAAATTAAAAGCAGTAGCAATTGGAATGGGATGGGGAAAAGGTAGAGATAATGAAAAGATTTTAGAATATATATTGCAAACAAAAGAAATTCCTTGTGTCATTGATGCAGATGGCTTAAATACCTTATCTCAAATGAACTTAGATATTTTACAAAAAACAAAATGTAAAGTGATTTTAACACCACATTTAAAAGAATTTGAGAGATTGTCAAAAATACCAATTGAGGAAATAAAGAAAAATCCAATTGAGATTGCGGAAAAATTTGCCAAAGAATACAAAGTAATCTTGTTATTAAAAAGAAGTACAACCATTGTTACAGATGGTACAGTTACATATTTGGTAAAAAGAGGTTGCCCTGGAATGGCAACGGCAGGAAGTGGAGATGTATTATCTGGTATTTTAGTTGGCATGTTAGGCTATCATGAAGCAAATACAAAAATAGTAGCAGCAGGTAGTTATTTAGCAGGTATGGCAGGAGAATTGGCTCAAGAAAAATATACAGATATTAGTATGAAAGCTTCTGATACAATTGAAATGATTCCAGAAGCTATAAAAAGGATACGATGATTAAAAGAATATTAAATTTAAAATTACACCCCAGGCTATTCTATATTATTTTTTATTCATTACTCGGTTGCATTACAGAATATACAAATTCTAAAATTATAAAGCAGGCACCTCTCAAAGCAAGTTCGAGATTCTCCTACTTGATAATTTAAGAATTTGTAATATTCTTCCATTTACATTCGTAATTTCATAAAAAATAATATAGAATAGCCTGGGGTGTATTATATAATAAATAATATTTTATAAATTTGCTAAAGGATTACTTTCCACTGCATTTCTTACTTGAGAATTATCAACATGTGTATAAATCTCTGTAGTAGAAATACTTTCATGTCCTAAAAGCACTTGTAAAGCTCTAATATCAACATTTCCATATTGGTACATTAATGTAGCTGCTGTATGTCTTAATTTATGCACAGAATATTTATTGGTATCAAGTCCAGCGGCCTGCAATTCTTTATTCACAATATATTGTACGGTTCTTTTACTAATTCTTTCACGACGTTCACTTAAAAATAAAGCTTTATGGGAATTTAATTTATCAACTTTAACACCTTCTTTAGGTCGTACTTGTAAATATTCGCTAATTGCTTTTAAGCATGCTTGGTTCAAATAAATCGTTCTTTCTTTATTTCCTTTACCAATAACATTTAATTTTGCTTCACTAAAATCAATATCTTTGATATCGATTCCAACCAACTCAGATAGACGAAGCCCACAATTTAAAAATAATGTGATAATGGCATAATCTCTTTGATAATTACGATTATCTTCATTTTCTGTAACATTTAATAATCGTTTACTTTCTTCTAAATTTAAGTATTTAGGAAGTCTTTTATCAGCTTTTGGAGTTTCCAAATTTTGAGCAGGGTTAATATCTATTAAATTTGCTTTTTGAGAAAGATATTTAAAAAAGATTCTAATAGTAGAAACCTTTCTAGCTCTTGTAGCAGCTTTGCTTCTAAGCTCCATTGCCATATAACTAATGAATGCATGAATATCTTCCAAAGTGATTTTTTTAACAACACTAATAGGAATATCTTTAATTTCAATTTTTGCAAAATCTGTTTCATCTGTCATATGAAAGTGAATTTTGATAAATCGAAAAAACATTACCAAATCATAATTGTATTCTTTAATACTATTTGGAGATTTATTTAAAATCGTGGCACTATAATCTAAAAAAGAATTAATATAGTCAGGATTTTCTTCTCTTTTTATCATATGTTTTTCACACTCCTTTGGTATATATAGTATTATATCTCAGTACATATAAAAAATCAATGTCCAATTGGGGACGTTTCTGTTTGGGACATTTTTATGTGAACTAGTAACGAAATAGAATATTTTGAAACAGAAACATCCCCAATTGGACACTAAATGGACATTGATTTTTTTATTGATTGTGATATACTATTAATGAAATTTATCATAAAGGAAAGTGAATATATGTTTAATCATAGTAAAGATGAAGAAGAACTTCCAAGAGCTATGAGAAAAATGCAAAAAGAGAAGGAAGAACGAGAAAAATTTATTGATGAAGAAAACCGAAAAAAAGATAGAAATCAATTTAATAAAAACAGGAAAAATGGGAATAGAAAAAGTAAACATAGCAAAAAAGAGAATGAAGAAAATGATGTTGACTATAAAAAAGCCATTAGAAAAAAGAAAATTAAAAAAATGATTATTACGGTTATTATCATTGTCATTGTTATCTTAGCCATTATTTTAGGAATATCTGCCTATAATTGGAAGCAGATAACAACAGATATGTTTACAAATGAAAATTCTGTTGTCGTGGATTCTGATGGTAATGTAATTGCAGAACTTGGTAGTGAAAGAAAGAAAATAAAAGTTGAAAATGAAGAGATGCCCCAAGATTTGAAAGATGCTTATGTGGCTATTGAAGATGAAAGATATTACAAACACCATGGTGTAGATATAAAAAGAACAGGTTCAGCTATTATTAATTATGTCATACACCTAGGAAATTCTTCTTTTGGTGGAAGTACCATTACACAACAATTGGTAAAAAATTTAACAGGAGATAATAGTGGTTCTATTTCTAGAAAAGTAAAAGAATGGTGGAAAGCATACTTATTAGAATGTTATTTCTCAAAAGAAGAAATATTAGACATGTATCTTAATATGATATATGTTGGACCTAATATATATGGGGTTGGTGCTGGTAGTCAGTATTATTTTAGTAAAGATGTCAAAAATCTGACACTTGCTGAATCTGCTTTTTTAGCAGGAATTAACAATTCACCAAATTCATATAATCCATTTGATGATGAAACAGATAATACAGAGAAAATCACAAACAGAACGATAACGGTATTAGATAAGATGTTAGAGTTAGAATATATTACGGAGGAAGAATATAATACAGCTGTATCAGAAGTACATAATGGATTAGGTTTTAAACAGGGAACAGTAGAAGCAAGTGATGGGATTTATTCTTACCATACAGATGCTTTAATTAATGAAATTATCCAAGACATAGCGGATAAGAAAAATATAACAGAAGATTTTGCTACAAACTATTTGTATTTAGGTGGATTAACAATTAATAGTACACAAAATTCAAGTATTCAAGAGGAAACAGAAACGGAATTTAACAAACGTCAATATAATATTGCTTCAAGAGAAGGTGGAGATCCAGCACAGGCAGCAATGGTAATTATAGATCATCAAACAGGCCAAGTAGTCGCTTGTGTTGGTGGTTTAGGAGAAAAAGATACAGCAAGAGGGTTAAACAGAGCAACACAAAGTACAAGGCAAACTGGTTCTTCTATCAAACCATTAGCTGTATTAGCACCTGGAATTGATAAGAAAAAATTCACGGCAGCAACAATATATACAGACGAAGAGACAACTTTTGAAGGAAATTACAGCCCTGTCAACTATGATGGATATTTAGGAGAAATAACGGTTAGAAGAGCAGTGGAATCTTCTCAAAATATTCCGTTTGTAGAGATGATGGAGCAAATAGGTGTAAAAACTTCTATATCCTATTTGAAAGATATGGGAATTACATCTTTGACAGAAAAGGATGAAAGCTTATCACTAGCTTTAGGAGGATTAGATAAAGGAATTACACCTTTAGAAATGGCGGCAGGATATGCAACCATTGCGAATGATGGTGTATATATAGAACCTACTTTTTATACTGAAATAACCAATCAAACAGGAAAGACAATTGTAAAAGCAACCCCTGAATCTCATAGAGTATTTTCAGAACAAGTAGCTTACATATTAAAAGAAATATTAACACAGCCTGTTAAAGGAACAAACGGAACAGCTACTTATTGTGCTATTTCAGGAATGGATGTGGCAGCAAAAACAGGAACAACAGATGAAAATTATGACAGATGGTTATGTGGATTCACACCATACTATACAGCTGCAACTTGGTTTGGATATGATCAAAATGAAACAATTTATTTTAATAGACAAAATCCAGCCGGAGTGATTTGGGCAAATGTTATGAGAAATATTCATTCTGGATTAGATAATGCAACATTTGAAAAGCCTAGCTGGATACAAACAGAAACAATATGCGCAGATTCTGGAGGAATTGCTAATAGTGGTTGTACTAATACTTATGAAGAATATTTCTTATGGGGAACCAAGCCAGATAATTGCACAGAACATTCTGGAAATAGAATTACAACAAATAACAATCAAAATGAACAACGCGAACAAACAAATCAAAATGTATTTAATGAAGACCTAACATTAGACCCAAGTATAGAAAATGAAATTCCAGAAACAAATACATCAACAAATACAGCAACAGATAACGATAGAACAAATACCACGACTGACAATAATAGAACCAATACGACAAATACAAATAGAAATAATACAACTTCAACAAATACAACAAATTCTACCACAAGTAATACGACAAATAGTACAGGAGGTACGAATACTTCAACTAATATTTCAAATACAACACCAAGTATCAATACAAGCACACCTACTTCTAATACTTCTGTGGTAGAAAATAGCGAGGAAATTGAATAATATAAAAATATGACATAAACAAAAGATAGAAAATGAATTTGGAGAATATGGAAATGGGGATTTTTGATAAACTACAACATAATTTAAAAAAATTACAAAGCAAAAAAGATGACAAAGCACTGGATTTTTCTGATGCAAAAGAAATAGAACATCAACAACATACATATGAAACATATCAACCTATTGAATTGCCAGAAGATGAACTTGTTTCTTTTTCTGATGAAATTTTAGATACCAATTCAAGAGAGACAATAGAAAAATTCAAACATAACTTAGAAATTTTAATAAAAAGAGCAAAAGAAAAAGGAAAAGTAGATAAATTCATGTTGATAAGAGAAGATGATTTTTTTCCTGATGGGTGGGAGTGGAGAGTATTATCCAAAAACACGAACTTAGAAAAAGTATGCACAAGATTATCCTATGAATTAAGAAAAGCATATGCATTAGAACAAAAAGGTATTAATCCATATAGTGAAATAATGGGAATAAATATTCCTAATGAATCATATGAGCAACCAATACAAGATATAGCTGATGAGGAGAAAACATTAGGGGATATTTTATTACCATCAAGATTTCGTTCTACTAAGCATTTTACTGTAAATACACCACTTGAAGTTACAGGAAATTATAATTCCGTACACACAAATCGAGATTATGTTATTATGGATGATGTAAATGAATTTTTAGCTTCAGAGTATGGATATTCAATTTCTTACCGTGATGCTTATCTTGATATTTCACACGAAAGTTTACCAATTTCAACAGAAGCTATTGTGCTTATTGGAGATGAAAATTACGATAGAATTATGAGTGATGAAAAAATTGCTAGTCAATTGGCTCAAAGAAGAGTTATCCGTTTTAAAGGTGACACAGATATAGCAATAAATATGATTTTAACAGAAAGAGGTGCTTTACCTTCTCAGGTTAGTCCCCAATACGCTGATTATGATGATGAAATTCGTACTATTTTAGATAGTAGTATTAGGGAGTTGGCAGAGAAAAATCATTTATTTTTTGACAAAAGTCATGGTGGTCAATTAAAGCTAGATGGTGGAGGGCATTTTTCTAGCTATTATGATGATAAAAATCAAGATTATGAAAAAGCGCTTAACGAATTTATTAGATTCCTAAGACAAAAGTTTCCAGAACATGAAGAACTTTTACCAGAACATTTAAAACTTACAGAAAATACTTCTTATGAAATTGTAAAAAAAATAGGAACAACTAAACTATTAGAAGCTATAGATGAATATAATGAACTAGCAAGTAAAAGAATAGAACAAACATTAGAAGAGTATAAAAAAGATAGAAAAAATATCACACCAGAAATTCATCAAAAATTTGTTGAAACGATTCATTTGATAGATGATTTTTATAAAAAAAATACAGATTGTGAATCTCGTGAGCAAGAAGAAGCTATTCAAAAATTTATACAAGGTGATACTGTAAGCGAACAATTACAAGCGGCAGAAAGTGTCTGTGAATTATTAGCTACTAGAAACCAAGATAGAAGTAAAACTATTGATGGAACTGAAACAACTACATATAGATATGATAAAAAAATAACTCCAGCCAAAGTAGCTGAGAATGCTTTAAGGAAAAGTACTACAAGTATAGTTAAAGAAGCAGAAAGGGTAGAAAGAGTAGTATTGAATCCAGAAAAAACGAATGAAGGAGTATCAATAGATGGTCAATAATATTTATGCAAGAGCATATACAGAAGTATTAGAAATATTGAAACATTTTCCAGATGAAGAATATAAAAAAATTCCAATAGAAAAAATTAATTTTTATAAAAGTCATATGGATAAAAATTATAAATTTACGATTAATCCAGAAATGGATTTAGCTAATCAAAACATATCCAAAGAAGCAAATGCAATTATTGTTACTTTATTTAGAGATTATTTTGCAACAGAAGAGCAAAAAGTTAAGATAAAAGAAATATTAGATTTAAATCAAAAGAAAGAAGAAATAGAAAAAAGAAAGAATTATAATCCAGATGATATCTTTAAGAATAATCGACAATTAAATAAGAATAGTGAAATTTTAGATACGAGTACACAACTAGTGGAATATAAAGAACCTTTTTTTATAAAATTAAAAAAATTCATTTTTCAAATGTTACATTTAGATTTTTAAACAAATAATAGAAAAAGGATTTTCCTTATTCAATGAAAAAAGTAGTAATCCATACAAAGATTACTACTTTTTTATATTCTTTTAGCTTACGCAACTTTTTGAAGGATGTAGTACAGCAGGAAGGATTTCATATTTAACATCAAAAAATTTAAAATCATCTAATGTATTATCTTCTAAACAAGCTAAATAAATATCTAATTCATTCAAAGATTTACAAGCTGTAATAATAGCAGGGTGTAAATTATAATTGAAAAACAATTCAATACCAAGACCTATTGCTTTTAATTTAGAACCTTTTTCTTTTTCTGTAACAAGTTTGTAAGCATTCCATTTTTAGGAATTCTGCTAGACATACTACAATCAAAAATATTTAGTTTTTTTGTATTATTATTTCTAATTTTTGTTTTTTGGTATAATAAATATACACATGCCAAAAGGAAAGAACGTGAGAGAAAAAGAAAAAATAAGTAGATAAAAATTTCCAAAAAACATAAAAACTTGATTTTGAGAAATAAAATTGTTATAATATTTGTGAAATGATTCTATATGAAAATTATTCTTTACTGAGTTGCCAAAAAAAATTCAAGAATAAGTTTTAAAAACTTATACGAGCAATTTAGCAAAAGGAGGAAAGAAAATATGGCAAAAACAAATGTAGCTGAATCAGAAGAAATGTTTAAATTAAGATTTATAAAATTAGGTTTTGATGAAAGAAAAAGCCAAGTAGCAAAATTTAATAAAGATAGAATTCAGAAAAGATTAGAACAAATTAGCCTTCCAGAAAGTGGAACTATACCTTTAGAAGTTACAACATTAGATGAAGTAAAAACAGAAACAAAAAAACTTGTTTCAACCTTGTATCAAGGAGTTGGACTAAGAATAGATTTGTTTGAAGATGAATCGCAAAAACCAAATCAAGAGTTGATAAGAGAATCTCAAAGATTAAATATGTTATATAAATTAGGCAAAATAACTATAGCAGATGTAACAAATAATATGCTAAAGATGTATCAAAGAATAGCCAAGAAAGCCAAAATTTTTGATATTCCAATTAAGCCAGCCGAAGGAATGGATTCTATGCAAGGTCAAACTACTAAAGGACCGCTAATTATGATTGGTGATACAGTCACAATGGCAAAAGAAACGCCAATTTACATGGAGTCTATTTACCTAGGAGATAAATATGATAAATTAAGTATAGGTACATATATGCATGAAATTACACACGCATTACTTGATAGACATAAAGGAGTTGTGGAAAATTATTATAACGATGAATTTTTAAGCATATTTATGGAAAAAGTTTCTGTAGACCAAATTGATACTAGTTCTAACAATTTTTTAGTTAAATGCTCTGAGGTTTATAGACTTGCAAATGTAAAAAAATTATTAGGAAAAGTTGATATGTATAAGGAAAGTTCTCCAAATTATAAAGATAGTTTAAAATATATTCAAAGTTCATTATATGCAGGAATTTTATTTGATAAATATAGTAAGGCTACCGATGTTCAAAAAAAAGCCGTTTTAGATCAAATTAAATTAGTATTAAATGGAAAAATAAAATTAAATGATTTCATAAAAAATCAACAATTAACCATTGAAGGTGAAGAAGTGTTTGAATATATTGATAAAATTGAAAGATATGCAACAGAGTTAAACGAAAGAAGAAAAACAGAGTTAGATTTTGAAGCTTCTAAAATGAGTACAGAAGAAATGCAGATGAAAGCGGTAACTGATGGAGCCAAAATTGCATCAGAGTTACAGCTAAAAGAAAATAGTCAAACAAAGGATGGATAAATTTATGATTAGTTCGCAAACATATTCAGAAGTTTATGAAATTTTAAAATATATGAATAAAGAAGTAGTTATGAAAATTCCAATTGAAATATTAGAGAAGATTAAAAATAAAAGAGATTTAAATTATAAATCTAAAATAGATAAAGAAGATATATTTAATCCAGACAATGTTTTACCTGAAACAATAGAAGTTCTAAACTGGATTGATGTTAATTTTTGGATGTCTGAAGATAAAAAAGAAAAGATACAAAAAAAAGTCAGAAAACAAGAATTAGAAGAAAATAAACTAAAAGAAAAGAAGTATAATCCAGATGCTATTTTCAAAAATGTAAATAAAAAAGAAACGACTAATGTAGAAGAACCTGATAATAAAATTACTGATACATTATTAACAGAGTATAAAGAATCATTTTTTACGAGATTTAAAAACTTTATATTCAAAATATTGTATATAAACCAATAATTAGATTAGAGCTAAAAAATTAGATCTTCGTTGATTTTACCAGAAAATAAAGATATATAAATGAATAATGGTATGTATAAAACAGTCAAAAGCCTTGAAATAACAGAAGTAGAGGTTTATGGCTGTTTTGTATTATGCTCCTATCTCTTTTTGCACAAAACTTTGATAATCGAGCGTTTTATATAAAATTCACAAAAAATATTGATTATTCTACAAAAATATGATATATTTAAAGTACAGTAAGCAATAAATT
>CALXXJ010000032.1 GCA_944392665.1 uncultured Clostridia bacterium
CTAATGGCTCCATTTCAAACCAAACATCACCATATTGTCCTTTACCACCAGATTGACGAATAAATTTACCTTGAACTTTTACTTTATTTCTAATTGTTTCTTTGTAAGCAACTTGTGGTTTACCAACATTACATTCAACCTTGAATTCTCTTTTTAATCTATCAACAATGATATCTAGGTGTAACTCACCCATACCTGCAATGATAGTTTGTCCTGTTTCTTGGTTTGTATATGTTTTAAATGTTGGATCTTCTTCAGCAAGTTTTGTCAATGCAACTGCCATTTTTTCTTGAGCAACTTTATCTTTAGGCTCGATAGCGATATCGATAACTGGCTCTGGGAATTCCATTGATTCTAGGATAACTGGATTATTCATATCACATAATGTATCTCCAGTTGTTACTTCTTTTAATCCTACTGCAGCTGCAATATCACCAGCATATACTTTTTCTATATCTTCTCTGTGATTTGAGTGCATTTGTAAGATTCTTCCGATTCTTTCTTTTTTATCTTTATTAGAGTTTAATACAGTAGAACCTGATTCTAATGTACCTGAATATACTCTAAAGAAACATAATTTTCCAACAAATGGGTCTGTTGCAATTTTAAATGCTAATGCTGCGAATGGTTCTGTATCAGAAGTTTTTCTTTCTATTTCATTACCATCTAAGTCAACACCTTTGATATGTGGAATATCTAATGGTGATGGCATATAATCAACAATGTTATTTAATAACTCTTGAACACCTTTGTTTTTGTATGAAGAACCACAACATACTGGAACGATTGTGTTATCAATTGTTCCTTTTCTTAAACCACGTTTAATTTCTTCTTCTGTTAGTTCCTCACCTTCTAGATATTTCATCATTAATTCTTCATCTTGATCTGCAACAGCTTCTATCATAATATCACGATGTTTTTTAGCATCTTCTTTCATATCTTCTGGAATATCTGTTTCTTCAATTTCTCTTCCTAAATCATCTTTATGAATAAAAGCTCTCATTTTAATTAAATCAACAATTCCTTTGAAATTGTCTTCTGCTCCAATTGGTAATTGGATAGCAACTGCATTTGCTTTTAATCTATTTTTTAATTGATCAATACATAATTCAAAGTTAGCACCTGTAACATCCATTTTGTTTACATATACCATTCTTGGAACTTTGTATTTATCAGCTTGTCTCCAAACTGTTTCTGTTTGTGGTTGAACACCACCTTTAGCAGCTAAAACTGTAACGGCACCATCAAGAACTCTTAGAGATCTTTGAACCTCTACTGTAAAGTCAACGTGTCCAGGAGTATCAATAATATTAATTCTATTATTGTTCCAGAAACATGTTGTAGCAGCAGATGTAATTGTGATACCTCTTTCTTGTTCTTGTTCCATCCAGTCCATTGTTGCTGCCCCCTCATGAACTTCTCCTATTTTATGAGTTTTTCCTGTATAGAATAATATTCTCTCTGTTGTTGTTGTTTTACCAGCATCAATGTGAGCCATTATTCCTATATTTCTTGTTCTTTCAAGTGGGTATGCTCTTCCTGCCATTTATGTTTTCCCCCTCTCTAAAATTTTACCATTTATAATGTGCAAAGGCTTTGTTTGCCTCAGCCATTCTATGTGTATCTTCTTTCTTCTTAAATGCTCCACCGTTTCCGTTTACAGCATCGATTAATTCACCTGCTAATTTTTCAGCCATTGTTTTTTCATGTCTGTTTCTAGCATATGTTACAATCCATCTTAAACCTAAAGTTTGTCTTCTTTCTGGTCTAATTTCTAATGGAACTTGGTATGTTGCTCCACCAACTCTTCTTGCTTTAACTTCAAGAACTGGCATAACATTTTCTAAAGCTGCTTCAAAAACTTCTAGTGGATTTTTTCCTTCTTTTTCTTTTATGATGTCAAATGCATCATATACGATTTTTTGTGCTACAGATTTTTTACCATCTAGCATAATATTGTTTACTAATTTTGTAACAACTTTGCTATTATATATTGGATCTGGTAAAACATCTCTTTTTGCTACATATCCTTTTCTTGGCACTATTCTTCCCTCCTTAAATATCTTTGTCAGGGGACACACCTTTCTTATTAGATATCTCACTTGGGTTAAGGTATGTCCCCTCCCCTTGTGAATATATAATGTCATACTTGATGTTTCCTCCTTTATTGAACACTCATTAAAGTATTCTAGGTACTCTGAAAAGTTTCCTTTCCCGTATAGTGCTATATATTCTATCTAAATTTAAGTACCTTAAGTTTAGTAAGAGTACAAGCACTAGTTCTTTTCAATTTATTTTAATTATTTTTTAGGTTTTTTAGCTCCATACTTAGAACGCGCTTGCATTCTATCTTTAACACCTGCTGTATCTAATGTTCCTCTGATGATATGGTATCTAACACCTGGAAGGTCTTTTACCCTACCACCTCTAATTAATACAACACTGTGTTCTTGTAGGTTATGTCCTATACCTGGGATATAAGATGTAACTTCATAACCATTTGAAAGTCTAACTCTGGCAACTTTTCTTAAAGCTGAGTTTGGCTTTTTAGGTGTAACTGTTTTAACAACTGTACAAACTCCTCTTTTTTGTGGAGCTCTGTTGTTTGTTAATCTCTTATTTTTTGAATTCCATCCATGTTGTAAAGCTGGAGATTTTGATTTTGTTACTCCTGTTTGTCTTCCTTTTCTTACTAATTGATTAATTGTTGGCACTTAAATTTCACCTCCTGATTTTATATTTTTTCATTTATTTTGTATTATTTTTTTGTCATATTTTTGAAATATTTGTCTTATACAAAATAAATATACCGTTACGGAATTGCATATTACACGCAATCTATCATAACGGTATATATTTTATCATTTTTATAAAAATAAGTCAATACACAGATAAAAGATTTTCACAATTATCTTGACCATTTTCCTTGTTCTTCTTCACGTTTTATTCTTTCATCTGCTTCTTCTGCTGTTAAATCATATTTTTCCATCAAATATTTCTTATACTTAGAATTATCATGATCTTTTCTATCAGTTATTCCTTTTTTAGCTTCTTCAACAGTTATATAGTTATGTGCTGATGGCATCTCTTTCACATAATTGTATGCTATATTACCTGCTGGTACTCCTAATATAACTCCTGCAATAATACCATAAAAAGCTGTTTTTTTAAAGGATTTTTTTGGTTTATCTTTTATTTTTTGTTTATTACTTTTTGATACATTTCTTTGTTGTGTACTTAAAGTTCTTGATGTTTTTTGAGCACTTCTTGGATTTCTACTCACATTTATTGCTAGTGATTCTCTATATTTTTTTTGAGGAGTTTTTTCTAAATCCTTCTGAATTTCTTTTTTAGTTTTTATTAAATATTCAATCAAATATCCATCATTTAATTTTGCTATTTGTGAATCTATATATCGAATTGCTTTTTCTTTTCTTTCTCTATCTTCCCTTTTCTTCATCATATTATATACTTCCTTTTTATTATAATCTTTGCTATTTTTTATTCAACAATAAATGCCGCTATAAAACGGCATCTATTATTTTATACTATTCAAAATCATTTGGATTTAAAACTGCTTTTTTCCCAACAATTGCAGTTAATGTGTTTAATAAAGCTTCATCTGTAACATTTTTATAGTTTCCATTATCTAATTTATAGATAAATTCTATGGTAACTGGTCCTTCATATTCATCTAAGCTTTTTAATCCATTTAATTCTTCTGAAATGTCTTCAATTATATAATAATATTTGACTCCCTCATATTCTATGTTATCAATTACAAGCCATTCTCTATTATCAAATTTTATTCTCATTTTATATGTCATTTGTATTCCTCCTCTATAGATTATCTTCCTTCATCATTTTCATGTTCATTATTATTTTGTTCATTTTGTGGTTGTTCTTGCTCTGGTTCTTCTTGTTCTGGTTCTTCCTCTTGTCTTGTTGGAGTAACTCTTACTTGTTTTCTTAAATCTTTTATTCCTTCTCTTTGTGCTTGATATAGTGCATTTGCACCAGCAAATATAACACCATTTAGGTCAAGCCCATCTCTTAGTGATGGCATCATTTCAGCCATTACACCATTTACAGTTGTGTCATATGGTACTACTCCATTTGCGAAGAAATCATAAACCTTAGCCATATCTGCACTATCTCCAAATGAAAATGCAGCATAATCATGTTGAGAATGTGTAGACATATAATTTGCTATATCTGAACGATTAGCGTTTTGTACTTTTGTATAATAATCTGTAGCTGTTTTTAAAGCATCTAGATTATTTCCTTGTTGTAAATAAGAATCTGCTGTTGCTGCTGCTTGTGCTCCATCAGCATGTGATTGTGCATCTCTTGTATGATATGCACTACCCATATCCCAATTTGTTGCATCTAAATCTCCTCTTTCAGCTCTGTTCCATCCAGCTTCAACAGTTTGTCTTGTAATTGCTTCTTCTGCTTGTGGCGCTGTTGGTGAATCAGAAACTTTTGCTTGTCCACTTACTTGGAAGTTTTGATTTTGTTGGTTGACTCCTTGTAAATGTTGATTATGTGCTTCTACTGCTTCTCTATTAATTCTATTATCTGACATTTGCTTGAATAGTCCTGCTGCTGAAGATAGTACTGCTATATTTGTTAATAATAATCTTCCTTTTGTTTGTGGTCCTCTATCTAATGCTTCTACAGGTGATTCAATACTATATGAACCTCTATCGATATAATTCTTTCTTCCACCTTTTAATTCAGTATTATCTCTAGAAAATTGTTGCATTTGTCCTGTAAGAGCATTTACTCCTGTTCTATCACCTACTCTTGCAGTTTCTCTTCTAGTTTTAGATAATTCTGCCATTTGTGCATTTTCGTCTCTATTGTCTGGGTTGAATTTAGCTAAAAACCATCCTGAAATATTTCTATAAGAACTTGATTTTTTCTTTGCGCCTTCATCAAAAGTATCTAATTCTCTTTGGAATTTCTTTCCTTCATCAACACTTTGTTGATATATTTCAACCATTTGATTATATTCGTTTGTTTGTTCTGGGGTCCAATTGTCTTTTCCTACTTCTTCTAATTCTTGCATTCTTGTATGTGCATCTTGTGCTTGTTGAGTATAATAAGAAATTGCTGTTCCACGTTCTCTTCCTAATCTTGCTCTAACTGTATCTAGATATGCACCATTTACTTTATATTGTTTCATAAATTGAGGATCTAAATAATCTCTATCAAATGTATCTTTTACATGTGCATTAAACATTTCATTTACCTTTTCAGGGCTTTGTACTAAAACTTGGAATTCTGCTAGTTTCAATCCATCTATATTTTCTTGCATTTCTTTTATTTTTTTATCTGTTCCCATAATAGCATTTGGAATTTTAGCAAGTGGTTTAGCAATAAACTTAAGTGGAACTAAAATTCCGCTAAGCACTTTATGTACAGTATCTTCTTGTTTAGCTGGTAAAATTTTCATATGTGCAAGTTTATTAATAGTATGTGCTATACTTCCAACATGTTCTGTACATGTATCATTATATATTTCCCAGAAACTTCTTACAGGCAAGTTTTTAGGTTCTTCTATTGGTTTTTCACCTGGTCCTGGAGGAGTTGGATTTGTTCCTCCCTTACCTTCTCCTTCTTTTCCAGTTGGTCCTGGAGGTGTTGGAATTGTTCCTCCTTTACCTTCTCCCTCTTTTCCAGTTGGTCCAGGAGGTGTTGGATTATTTGTTTTTCCAGTGCCTTCTTTTCCTTTTGGATTTTTATCTTTATATTTATTAGGATCAATTCCATGTTGTCTCAAATATTGATCATATTCTTGATCTCCTGGTTCTAATCCTTCTGCCATTAATTCATCTATTTGGTCTTGTGTTAAGTCTGGATGCCATTTAATTGGCTCTTTTCCTTTTGGATCTCTATCTCTATCTTTATATTTATTAGGATCAATTCCATGTTGTCTTAAATATTGATCATATTCTTGATCTCCTGGTTCTAATCCTTCTGCAACTAATTCATCTATTTGGTCTTGTGTTAGGTCTGGATGCCATTTACTTGGTTGTTGTTTTGTTGGTTGTTGCTTTGTTGGTTCTTTTTTTGAAGTTTGCTCTGATTTCTTTCCTGCTTCTCCTTGTTCTGGTTGCATTTTTGCTTTTAACTCACTGATTTTTCTTAAAATTTCATTATATGTACTATGTTCACTTGCTTCTTGTGCATAAAAACCACCATCTTTGTATTCCTTCATTCTTTTTGCACTTTCTCTTAATTGTTTTTCTAAATCTGCTATTTGTTGCTCTATTGAAGGTTGTGCCTTTTGAGATTGTTGTTCTGCTTTCTGTCCTTTCTCTCCTTGTTCTGGTTGCATTTTTGCTTTTAACTCACTGATTTTTCTTAAAATTTCATTATATGTACTATGTTCACTTGCTTCTTGTGCATAAAAACCACCATCTTTGTATTCCTTCATTCTTTTTGCACTTTCTCTTAATTGTTTTTCTAAATCTGCTATTTGTTGCTCTATTGAAGGTTGTGCCTTTTGAGGTTGTTGCTCTGGTTTCGTTTCTGATTTTTTTCCTGCCTCTCCTTGCTCTGGTTGCATTTTTGCTTTTAATTCATTGATTTTTCTTAAAATTTCATTATATGCACTATGTTCACCTGCTTCTTGTGCATAGAACCCACCATCTTTATATGCTTTCATTCTTTCAGCACTTTCTCTTAATTGTTTTTCTAAATTTGCTAATTGTTGCGCCATTGAAGATTGTGGTTTTTGAGGTTGTTGCTCTGGTTTCGTTTCTGATTTTTTTCCTGCCTCTCCTTGCTCTGGTTGTTCTTTTGCTTTTAAGTTTTCGATGTCATATTTCTCAATCATTTCTTCTAGTTTCTTATTAATAGGTTGTAATTTGTAACTAGGATTATTTTTTTGACTTGGGCTTATTTTGTTCTTTTTGTTGTATTCAATTTGATCTTTATATTTTTTTCTTTCTTCAAGTAATTGATCTAACTCAGCTTTATCTTTTTCTAAATCTGCTAAGTTCTTCTTTTGCTCTTCTGTCAATGTTTTTGAGTCTAACTTCTTCATCTCCTCAATTTTATTTTCTAAAACTTCTTTAAGTTTTTCGACTACTTCTTCTCTCATAAATTTACCCCTTTCACAAAATTAAAATCACACTCTCTGTTCTCTATTATATCACAAAAATAACATTTTGGCAATATATTATGTAACTTTAATTGCGTTTATCCCTATTTTTCATTCTTATATTATCATAAATACTTTTTTCTTACAATAAAATTTATGTTTTTAACAAAAAAATAATCATTTTGTAATGTTTTGGTAATATTTGCTCATCTAGAAATTTTCTAAACTTCTTTCTGCCAATTTCATATACCTCTCTTTTTTATCTTTTATTTTCTTTCCTTCTAACTCTGGTAAAATTCCAAAATTTGCATTCATTGGTTGAAATTTGGAATTGGGTGTAGATATATATTTAGCTAAACTTCCTATCACTGTATTTTCAGAAAATACTATTTTTTGCAAATCACTCTCGTTCAATTTGTCACTTGAGTTTTCATTTGCTTCTTTTTCTTCTTTCTTTATTTTATTAAATCTTTCTACTGCATTTAGTCCTGCCACCATTCCAGAAGAGATAGATTCCACATACCCTTCTACTCCTGTGATTTGTCCCGCAAAATAGATATTAGGATTGTTTTTTAAGTTGTATGTTTCATCTAATAATTCTGTAGAATTAATATAGGTGTTTCGATGCATAACACCATATTTTATATATTCAGCATTTTCTAATCCTGGTATCAGAGAAAATACTCTTTTTTGTTCTCCATATTTTAGATTAGTTTGAAATCCAACCATATTATACATAGTTCCTAGTTTATCATCTTGTCTTAATTGCACAATAGCATATGGTCTTCTACCTGTTCTTGGATCATCAAATCCTACTGGTTTTAATGGTCCAAATCGTAAAGTATCTATTCCTCTCTTTGCCATAATTTCTATTGGCATACAACCTTCAAAAATTTCTCTTTTTTCAAAATCATGTAAAGTAACCACTTCTGCATTGATTAATTCTTCTACAAATTTTTCATATTCTTCTTGATTCATAGGAAGATTAATATAACTTTGTTCTTCTTTTTCCTCTTCTAATCGCTTTTTCCATTCTTCCATGCTTTCTTCTTTTTTCTTTTCTTGAGAGTATCTGTCTCCATAAAAAGCAATATGAAAATCTATACTGTCTTTGTTGATAATTGGTGCAGCCGCATCATAAAAATATAGTTTATCTTGTGTTGTTAATTTTTGAATATCTTTTGCTAATCCTTCTGATGTTAATGGTCCTGTCGCAATGATAACAATCCCTTCTCTTGCTATTTCTTCAATATTAGTGATTTCTTCATGTATCACTTCTATATATTCATTTTCTTCAATTATCTTTGTTACTTTTTCTGAAAATAATTCTCTATCCACCGCCAGTGCCTGTCCAGCAGGCACACTTGTTTCATCTGCTATTTTAATTAGTAGGGAATCTAATCTTCTTAATTCTTCTTTTAATAATCCGCATGCATTTGTTAATAAGTTTGATTTAAAAGAATTGCTACATACAATTTCTGCTAAATTTTGATTACTATGCGCTGGTGAAAATTTAATTGGTTTCATTTCATACAACTTTACTTTTATACCTCTTTTAGCAATCTGATACGCAGCCTCTGTCCCAGCTAAACCTCCACCAATAATTGTTATATAATCTTTCATATTAATGTTCCATCTCTTTTCCAATTGTATTTTTGTCTAATTTTCTTTTTTTGATTTCTTTCGCTATTGTTTCTGCTTCTTCTAACATTTCATATGTACCTGTTATATATTGTTCCAAAGCTTTTGGCATTTCGAAAGAAATTTGTTTATTTTCTATTAATTTCTTTATACTTTCTAATGACACTGTTGTCTCTTTCATATCTTCCATGTTTTCTTCAGAGTCTCTATCTTCTACTAAATATTGTCCATCTTCTTGTAAACTATATTGCTTATCTATTCTTGTTTCTCCATCATCCATAATTAAGATAATTCTGATTGGTGATTTCTGTTCTATATAATCTGTTTTCTTTTTATATACCGCTCTTAACAAGTGGTTGTTTGTCAATTCCCCATTTTTTATTAAATTTAATTTAGACTCTGTTCGAAAATCTTCCTTATCTTCAGCAACTCTACTTTGTAAAACTATTTTTCCTTTTGGTGTTTCTAGCTGAACATGCTCAATAGCAGATCGCATTCTAGGCTGTTCTTTCACTCTCACTTCATGTTTCCATCCTTGTTTGTCTTCACTATTTTCTACATAAGACATATGGAAAGCATCCTCACGCTCATATTCTATGCATTTTGTATCTTGAATAATTGTAACAATAGATGGTAAATAACTTATATCTTCAAATGCTAAAAATTTTTCTTCATTCATATAACCACTAAGTGATGGAAATTTTCCATAACTTTTTTCAATTGTTCTAGGTGTACTAAAATGGCGTAATCTGCTCCTTAATTCAATATCATTTTTTGGTTTTTCATCAAAAATTATTTTTTTCATCATTTGATTTCTTCCTTTCTGATGATTTTGGGTGATTTTGCTCCGTCCCCAAAATCATCACTCCTCAAATAGTCTCATAATATCCTCTTTAGATAATGTACTAATAAATGAAGTTTTCGTATCAAGCATATTGTCGATTAATTCTGCCTTTTTTTGTTGTAATTCATATATTTTTTCTTCAATAGAGTTCTTCGTAATTAATTTATATACTTGCACATTATTTTTTTGTCCAATTCTATATGCTCTATCTGTTGCTTGGTTTTCTGTTGATAAATTCCACCAAGGATCATAATGGATTACCATATCTGCCCCTGTCAAATTTAATCCTGTTCCACCTGCTTTTAAAGAAATTAGAAAGACTTTAATATTTGGATTTTCGTTAAATTCATCTACTAAATCAATTCTTTCATCTACCTTTGTTGCTCCTGTTAGTTTGAAATATTTTACGTTCAATTTTTCTAATTCCTTTTCAATGATTGGAAACATGGATGTATACCCTGAAAATAGTAATATTTTGTGTCCTCCTTTTACAGCATCTTCTACAATTTCCATACACTGATTTAATTTGCTACTTCCATTTGTATAATCCTTAATAAATAAACTTGGGTGGCAACAAATTTGTCTTAGTCTTGTTAAAACAGATAATATTTTGATATGACTTTTTTCAATACCATTTAAATTGATTTCTTCTGCGACTTCTTCTCTTGCTTGTAGCAAATATGAAACATATAAATTTTTTTGTTCTTCTTCCATTTCATTGTTTAAAACTGTTACTGTTTTTTCAGGTAACTCTGTTAATACTTCTGCTTTTGTTCTTCTTAAAATAAATGGTTCTATTAACATTTTCAATTTGTTTAATGCTTGTGTGTTATTTTCTTTCACAATTGGTGTTTCATAAAGCGTTTTGAATTTTTTATATGAGAATAAATATCCAGGCATAATATAGTCAAATATTGACCATAATTCTGCTAATGAATTTTCAATTGGTGTTCCTGTTAAAGCATATCTTGTATCTGCATTAATTTTTTTAATGGCTTTTGCATTTTGGGTATTACTGTTTTTTAAATATTGTGCCTCATCTGCAATCATATACCTAAAATTGTAATTTTTATCTTTGTATAAATCTATATCTCTTTTTAATAAATCATAAGAAGTTATCACCAAATCATAATTTTCTATGTCTGCAATTTTTCTCTTTCTTTCTGATAATGTACCATTGATAACAAGTGTCTGTAATCCTCCTGTGAATTTTTCTGCTTCATTTTGCCAATTTAATGCTAAAGAGCTTGGTGATATTACAAAACTGGTTCTTCTTTCTTCTTTTGGGGTACTTTGCACATAATCTACAATAATAGATAGCATTTGCACTGTTTTACCTAGTCCCATGTCATCTGCCAATATTCCACCAAATTTATATTTATCTAATGTTTTTAGCCATTTAAATCCGATTTTTTGATAATATCTTAGGGTATTTTTTAATATTTCTGGCACTTTAATTTCATCATTTTCATTATCTTTGTTTAACTCATTAACAGTATTTTTATAATTTTCATTTTTGATAACTTGTTTACCTTTTGTTCCTTTTAATAGTTCTTCTAAATATAGACTTCTATACATAGGAAGATTGACCTCTCCCTCTTCTAAGTCTTTATATTCAATATCCATTCCTGTTACTAATTTATCAATAAAATCTAATTCTTTATTGTCTTCTAACTCTAAAAAACTTCCATCTTTCAATCTGTAATATTTTTTCTTTAAGTTATATTTTTGCATGATTTTTTCTAGTTCTTTGACATCTATATCTAAATGATTTAAATCAATAGAAAGCAAATTATTCTCTATTTTTACACCGATTGTCCCCATTTTAGGTTGTCTGATTTGTTTTTTCTTAAAATTCTCTGTTACCAAAACCTCAAAATTTTGCATGTAATAATTGATATCTTGGGTTAAAAATTGATAGATTTTATCATTATCTGGTAAGATAAATCTTAAGTTTTTTACATCTAACATAAATCCTGTTTTACGAAAAATATTTAATGCTTTTGTTTCTTTTATCATGTTTCTTGGTATCTCTATTTTTTGCTTTTCATCTAAAGGATTAAATTCCTGATTATCATAACAAAATTTTACATCTGCTATTAAATAATCATGATTGTCAAAATCTAAATATACTTTTGTTATCAATGTTTTTGGTTTGTATTTTTCGATTTCTTCTTCAGAAATATTTTCCAATTTAATAGCATTTTTCACTTTTGGAATAATGACAGAAAATAGCTGTGATAATTCTTCTTTTCCTAATTTTACTTCTGTCATATAGTTTTGTCTGAAAATTTCTAATAATTTTAAATTTGATTTTTCAAATTTCTTATTGCATCTATATAACTTGTGTTCATCTAAAATATATTTATATGTTTTTCCTTTTACAATAGAAATTTTATAAATTTCAACATTTGGTACGATTTCATAATTGTCTTCATCTAGTTTTCTTAATTTAAATTGAATATCTGGTTGTTCTTCTATAAATTCAATTTCTGTTTGTTTATATTCTTTTTGAAAACTTACCTTTTGTCCTTTTAAAATCTCAAATATATCATCAATTCCACTATTACTTAAAATAATACTGGTTTCACTTAAAGCATTTCCATAGAATCGATAATTACTATTCGAATTTGAATTTGCATATTTAATAATTTCTGCATATTTCATTAAAAAGTCTAATAATGGTAAACTTTCTTTTTCAAAGCTTTCTCTTGTGTGAACAAATTGTAATTTTTGTCCATATCGATATAATTCTTTATTTAACATTCTTGTATAAAATTCTGATAAATTTTTGATTTTATACATTCTTTTATTTCCTACTTTAAATTCAACCTTCATATCTCCTGTGAATTTATCATAAAAGATTTCAGGCTCTAATTTAATTGTTCCTTGTTCTTTTAATTCTGTTTCTTCTTCGTCAATCCCTTCAATTTCCTCATTGTAAAAGATATTAACAATTTGTTTAAATCCTCTATATTTATCATAACTTGAAGGTAAATCATGTCTTTCTGACATATCTTCATTTCTAGGATCTGTTCCTTCTTTTATATGATTTTCATTATCTGCAAATTCTAATACCATTGCTAGTGCATGTTTACAGATTCCATAATGATTATAATAATCTGGGCAATCACATGTAATATCTTCTACCTCTCCATTTTTTACGAAAATATATGTATGGTATTCTTCATTTCCATACACACTTCCTTTAATTTCAAAATTTAATGGGTTTTGATATTCAAAGTCGATAATCTCTACTCTTCCTTCTTCTTTATATTCATGTGCTTTTTTGGTTCTAGTTGTTCCTGCATCATCACATAAATTATCTATTATATGTTTATTTATTTCCATAATTTTTTTACCTCTCATTGGCAAAAAATTATATCTTATTTTGCAATTTTTTTCAAGTGGTCTGCGAGAAATTTTGTCCTTTTGGGGTCGTTTCTTTTTGGGACATTTTTGGGGGATTGGGGGCGAGGGATTTTGGGGATGGACAAAAAACATTCCCCACAATATAATATTGTAGGGAATTATTTTTTTAGGCCAATACGATTACCGGTTTTTTTTTATTATCTTTATCATAATAAGACGCAATTAATTCGTCAAGTTCTACACTAATCTTATAAATGATATGATAATCTTTTCCTTCTTCTATACTTTTATTTAATTTATCACGTAATTTACAAATTTCATCATTTAACATTTCTATCTCTCCTTTTCTCTAATTTATCTTCTGTATATTTATAAATTACCACACAAAAATCTCTCAGTCAAGCTATTTCACTCGTTTTTGTCAAGTTTCGTATGACGAATTTTTACAATTTTCGACACCAAAAAATAGAAAAAAACAGTATTATGATTTTTCTTATCTTAATACTGTTTTTTCTACCTTCTTCATTATACAACTGATTTTCTTAATTTTTGACAATAGATATTACCATTTTTTCTTCCTTAAATACATCATTTAACACTTGTGTTAAATATTCTACATCAATCGTATCTATTTGATTTAGATAATCAAAACTATTGATTCCCAGAAAATAATTTGTCAAAAACATATTAGCAATATTTTCTACGTCATCATAGTCTTTTACATATTCTCCGTAAAGTTTCTTTTTTATTCTATTAAAATTACTTTCAGAGATTCCTTTTTGTTTTTGTCTATTGATTTCTTGTTTGATTCTACTATACACTTCGTCTGGTTCATTTGCTTGTCCTGAAATCATCACATGTGCATAGTTTTCTGAATATTCATAGCTTGATCCAATTCCCCCAAAAACAATTCCTTCATCATATAATTGTTTATATAATTCTGAGCTTCTTCCTATTAACAGTTCTAACAGGATTTGAATAGCAATCTCTCTTTTTACCATTTCTTCTGGATTATCTGTTGGTTTTACCTTGATAGCAATTGTATACATTGGTCTACTTACTTCCATTTTTTGTTCTATTTTTTCTTTTACGATTGTATCTGGTTCTTCTGGATAAAATGTTTGTATTTTTCCACTGGCTTTACTATCTTTTAATCTTTTCTTGATTTCTTCTAGTATATTTTCTGGTTCAAAATCTCCACATACAACAATTGCCATATTCGATAAGTTATAAAATGTATGGTAACATTTATATAAAACTTCCTTGTCTATTTTACTAATAGAATCGATTGTTCCAACAACGTCAATTTTCACTGGATGATTATGATATAAGATTTGCATTGCATTTAAATATACTTTCCAATCTGGAGAATCATCATACATCATAATTTCTTGTCCAATGATTCCTTTTTCCTTTTCTACATTCTCGTCTGTGAAATAAGGATTTTGCACATAATCCATTAATTCATCCATAGCTGGATAAAAATTATCTGTGCATCCAAATAAATATGCTGTCATGTCATTTGTTGTAAAAGCATTTGCATCCACTCCCAAAGATGTTAATGTATCTAAACTATTTGTACCATTTTCTTGTTCAAATAGTTTATGTTCTAGAAAGTGAGCAATACCATTTGGCACTTCTGTTTTTGTATTTTCTCCAGGAACAATAAATACATTTTCATTTGAACCATAATTGGTTCCCCATATCATATATTTTTTCTTCATTCCTTTTTTAGGAATAATCATGACTGTTAAGCCATTTTCTAATTTTTCTAAATATAACGTTTCCTTTACTTTCGAATTTTCTATCACTTGCATCTATTTTTCTCCCATCATATTAATTTCTTAAAAAATAAATTGTATTGATTTCCACTTTATTGGCAACTTGTATAAGATCTTCTTTATTTACTTTTCCTATTCTTTCTATATAATCTTCTACCGATTTTTGGTTGCCAGACATTTCTTGCCCAAAATAATACGTAATACTTGTATCTTGTTCATCATCAATTGTTTTGATTGATGATATAATTGCTTTTTTGGCATTTTCCACTTCTTCTTCAGTAAAATCTCCATTTTTCATATCTTCTAATTGTTCTTTTATTAAATTTAATGCCTTTTCATAATTTGATATTTCTATTCCACAATTTACAAATATATTGTCTTTATATCTGAAATATCTAGAGCTTGCTTCATATGCCAAGTTTGCTTTTTCTCTGACATTTTGAAATATTTTAGAGTTTGCACTTCCACCTAAAATGGTGTTATATATCATAACATTATATTTTTCGTCTTCATTTTGTGAATTGACATCAAGACCTACTACTAATTTTCCTTGCATAACATCCATTTTTTCTATTTTTTCGCCTTGCTTAACCGTATTTTTTTCACTCTCTGTATTATAACTAGGTTCTCTTTCTTCCAATTTTTTTACATTTTGATTTTCTACTATAATATTTTCTACTTCTTCATTGACATTTCCTGAAACAAAAATATCTATTTTGCATTGATCAATTAATTGTTTATATCTTTCATATAAACTTACTTCGTTAATATTATCTATATCTTCTACATATCCAAATCTATATAGTCCAAATGGTTTTCCTTTATACATTTCTTCTATACATCTATCTAATGCATATCTTCTTTTATTGTCAATTCTTCCTGCTATTCTTTGTTTCATATTGCTTTTTTCTTGCTCTACATATTCTTTTTTAAATGCATTATTTTCCACTAATGGATTTAATATAATGTCTAAAAGATTTTCAATAGATTTTTTTAAGATATTCTCATTAGATTGTGGTAAAAAAGCATCATTTACAGTTTCAATATAAAATTTTAATACTTGATTGTCTCCTGTTTTATCAATACCACAGTCAAAACTAGCGCCATATAATTCTTCTAATTGTTTGCTAATCTCTTCTTGTGTCTTCATGTTATTGGTTCCTCTTCTTAATACAGCTGAAATAAGTGCATTTGCTGTTACTGTTTCTCTTTCAAGTTTTGTTGTTAAAAAAACGGACACTAAGTTTGTTTTAAATTTGTCTGTATTTAAAATATGGAGTTTGATTCCTTTTTTTATTTCTTTTTTTGTATAATTCATATATTTCCTTTCCTTGATATTTGGTTATTTTTGGTCTTTTCCCACTTTTTCTATTTTTCTTAAATTACCAAATTTTCAATTTTATTGATTTCTTTTATTATGTATTATATTATAACACAATATTCATTAATTATGACATTTCTTATGTTAAACTTTTAATATTTCGTCTAAAGTTGCTATATACAACAATCTATTGCTTTTGTTGATACAAAAATTTCTATACTTCTTTCTGTGTAACATTATTTTTTGTTGAATAGGAAAAACTCGATTTTTCTTTTGAAAATAAAATTTTAATATTTATTTTCACTTTGAGTTGCGTAACTTAAAGTTTCATATTGTTTCCTATACCATAAAAAAACGAGATATTATTTTGAAATAATATCCCGCTTTTATATGTATTAAAATTTTCTTTTTCTTGCTGCCTCAGATTTTTTCTTTCTTTTTACACTAGGTTTTTCATAATGCTCTCTCTTACGAACTTCTTGTAATACTCCATTTCTAGCACATTGTCTTTTGAATCTTTTTAGAGCATCTTCTATATTACCATTATTAACTTTTATTTCTAACATTTAAATTCCCCTCCTTCCGGTCATACGAAAACTGTATGTTGGGATAACCCTTATTCAACGATATATATTATACCTTATTGGTTTTAAGTTGTCAATAGCATTATTTCTAAATTAAGAAAATAAACCTCCTATAAAGTTGAATATTGGATTTTCAAATAATAACTGTCTCATCCAACCATTTGTAAATGGTATAAACCATAATATAACACCAATAATAAGAAGTGCCACAATTGTTAATCCTACTGCCAACCAATCTGTTTGATTCATTTTTTTTCTTTCTCTTTTTTCTGGTTTATTCGCCCACAAATCTTTTACTAAATCTACAAGTCCGAATATGGTTCCAACATTACTTTTATTTCGTACATATTCTGTTTTAGGCTTTTTTCTCTTATTTCCTGATGTAGCTTTATTTCTTTTTTGAGTAGCATTTTGCTGATAATTTTGTTGATAGTTTTGCTGATAATTTTGAGTATTTTCCGAAGATTCATTTTCACTCATTTTCGCACGAGTTCTTTCTTTTTGTAACTCTAAGTCATATTGTAATCTTAAAAAATTATCTGACAAAATATTATAAGCTTCATTAATATCTTTTAATTTTCTTTCCGCTTCTCTCTTTTCAACAGATGAATATATATCTGGATGATATTTTTTTACTAATGTTCTATAGGCTTTTTCTATAATCTCCTGTGATGCTTTTTCATTTACTTCTAATATTCCATAATAATCTTTCATATCCATTCCTCTATCTTATTTTTGGTAGTGTCAACTAAATTTATATTTTATTTAGTTACACCCCTGTATTTTTAAGAGTTTCATCATTTTTTTGT
>CALXXJ010000033.1 GCA_944392665.1 uncultured Clostridia bacterium
TTACAAGAAAAAACATAGCTTTTTTCCTTCTTTTTGCTATGTTTTTTACTTTATACTTTTTTATTCGTTATTACTGACAACATCGTTGTTTGTTGGATAAGAAAAATCGATTTTTCTTACTCAACAAAAAAAGAGAAGTTTTCATACTTCTCTTTCTTAAAACTCATCTGCGCTTTCTACATATCCAATATATGGTAGATTTCTATAGTTTTGGTTATAATCCAAACCATATCCTACAACAAATTTATCTTCTATTCCAAATCCTATATATTCTACTTCCAATTCTTTTGTTCTTCTTGATGGTTTACTAAGCAAAGTTGCAATCTTTAAACTATTTGGTCTTTTTAATTTTAAATACTCTTTTAAGAATGATAACGTTGTCCCTGTATCAATAATGTCTTCTATAATTAATACATCTTTTCCTTCAATACTGTTTTTAATGTCTTTTACAATCTTTACTTTTCCTGTAGTTTCTGTTCCTTCATAACTAGATACTTCTATAAATTCAAATTGTACTTTGGTTTTTAGTCTTTTTGCTAATTCTACCATAAATACAACTGAACCTTTTAAAATACCAATTAAGATGATTTCTTTTCCTTCATAATCTTTGTCTATTTGTTTTGCCATTTCATCCAATCTTTTTTCAATTCTTGTTTCATTAATTAGTACATTCATGTCTATTCCCCTTATTTCATATTTAGGCTTTCATGGTTACCTATTCCCTTTTATGTAATCTCATTTTGAATACTTGTATTATATATGAATTTGCTCATATTTTCAATCCTTTTGTCTTATTTACTGAAAAAAAGTAAATTTTTCCTGTTATCATCCCAACCTTCCATTTTTCATTTTTATTTTTCCTTCTTTGTTTCCAAACAATCAACAGGTATGTTGATTTCTTCTTTTGAAAATGGATTTTCATTGATATATAATTTGTTCTTTATTTTTTCTCTAAGCAAATTTTGTAATTTTGTATCTTTCGTTAATATGACTGCAATACAATCTTTTTTAAGATTTATTATCTCGATGGCTTCTTCTATATCTTCTTCAAATAAAACTTCTGCTTCAAAGAAATTGTTAAAAGCATAGTCATAAATACTGTTACTTAATTCTTCTAATTCTTCATCCATGCAATAGATAATATAATTGTTATATGGTATATAAATATATTTTCCAAGATATTCTGCTTTATTCTGTGTAGCACCAATAATGATTGTTTTGATTTCTTTTTCTATAATATCTTTTTTATCTACGATTTCTATACAATGTATCAACAATTTTGGAAGATGATTTTCTTTTAATATTTGATTTACCATATTCACAATAAAGGTATTCGTAGATAGCATAAATTCTCCTGCTTCTAATAATAATTGCTTTTGGTAGATAATGGCTTGAACACATAAAATAAATGTTACATATGGATTCCCATAATAACTTATCACTATTTTTTCTATTTGAGAGTTTCCTGCTTCTCCCATTGCACTATAGTTTCTTTTTTCCATTTCTATATATTGGTCAATTATTTTAGAAAATGTGTCAAAATCCATTTTCTTTTTCCATTTTTTGAAATCTATTTCAGCTGATTGCTCAAGAAATGCTTTATCTTTTGTGATACTTTCTTTTATTTCATTTAACAATTTCATTTTTTTATTTTTTAATGTATTGCCATATCCAATATCTTTATTTAAAAATTCTTGAAATTCTATGTCCATATTTTTATTACCTTTCATATTTTTGTTTCTTGTAACTAATTGTATTATATATAAACTGGTTTATATTTTCATTTTCTAACAACAAAAGCAAGTTACCCAAATGAGGATAACTTGCTTTTGCACACATACAAACTGAGGTTCCTCTGCGAATGAGCAGAGGATTCAGCCTATTTTACGGAATTGACTCACTCATATGAGTCAATTCCGATTCCCTCGACATTTATTTCCTCGGGGGGTAACCCCTCTGGAAATTCATCGAAGGAATTTATTCCTAAAAATTCCATTAGCCCACCTCCTTTCTCTGGTAGGCCTGTCAATAGTTGCACAGAGAAAATAGGCTAAAGAATGCCTCAGTTTATATGAGGTGCATTGCACCTATTTTTCAATGTGCGCAACCTCTTTAGATTGCCATGTATATTATACCACCTTTCATCTATTTTTTCAAATTATAGCTATTTTTCAGGAAAATAAAATTTTTTAACCAGGACTTGCTTATTTTTCCATTTTAGTGTAATATAATAAAAGTAAATTAAAAGTATGCAAGAAAATTTTTAGAAAGGAGGGCAATATTTCGTTCATATATAGCGCCTGGACACTATTTTATAGTGTTGACGAGGTTCAGAGTTATCGAAAGATTCGGCGGATGCTCTGATGGCTTTTACTTATGGTCATAAGTATTGATTAAAGAGCAGTAGCAATACTGTAACAAAGGTCAATACATATAGGTTTTATTTGCATACCTTTAATTCCAACAATCTCTTTCTTTGATAAGTTAGAGATAAATATATATATAATAAAAAATAAATAGTAAGCAATGTTATATATTGCATGAATGGAGGATTTATATTATGTGTGGAATTGTAGGTTATATAGGAAAACAAAAAGCAAGTCCAATTTTAATCAATGGACTTTTAAGATTGGAATACAGAGGTTATGACTCTGCAGGTATTTCAACAATTGAACCAGAAGGTTTGGTTGTTATGAAAGATAAAGGAAGAGTAAAAAATTTATATGATATAAAAGGAATTGATGATTTAAAAGGTACTATTGGTATTGCACATACAAGATGGGCAACACATGGAAAACCATCTAAAGAAAATGCACACCCTCATCAAGATAATACAAAATCATTTAGTGTTGTTCATAATGGTATTATTGAAAATTATAATGAATTAAAGAAATTTTTAGTAGATAATGGATATAAATTTTATTCTGATACAGATACAGAAATTGTGCCAAATCTAATTCATTATTATTATACAAAAGAGACAAAAGAAACAGGAAAAATGAAATTTTTAACAGCAGTAAAAAATGCTTGTAATGATTTAAAAGGAAGTTTTGCTTTAGAAATTATTTGTAAAGATTTTCCTGACAATATGATTGTTGTTAGAAAAGATAGTCCTTTAGTTATTGGAAAAGGAATTGAAGAAAATTATATTTCTTCAGATATTCCTGCTATCTTATCATTTACTAGAAATTTCTATCTTTTAAATGATTTTGAATATGTATTTTTATCAAGAGATTCTGCTGAATTTTATGATAAAGATTTAAATAAAGTAGACAAAAAGACACAAAGTATTGAGTGGGATGCTGCTAGCAGTGAAAAAAATGGTTATGAAGATTTTATGCTAAAAGAAATTCATGAGCAACCAACAGCTATTCGTGAAACGATTGGTGCAAAATTTAGTGAAAACTCAAAATGTGAATTTGATGAGTTAAAATTCACAAAAGAATATTTATCAAGCTTAAATAAAATTTACATTGTTGCTTGTGGTACAGCTATGCATGCTGGATTAGCAGGAAAAAATATTATTGAAAAACTTTGTAGAATTCCAACTGAAGTAGATATTGCTTCTGAATTTAGATATAGAGATCCATTAATTGATGATAAAACATTATGTATCTTTATTTCTCAATCAGGAGAAACTGCAGATACCATTGCTGCATTAAAATTATCAAAGCAAAAAGGTGCGAAAACACTTGCTATTTCTAATGTTATTGGAAGTTCTATTACAAGAGAAGCAGATTATTCTATTTATACACATGCCGGACCAGAAATTGCAGTTGCTTCTACAAAAGCATATACTTCACAAGTTGTTTTAATAGTTATATTAGCTATTTACTTTGCAGAAATTCTAGAAAAAAATTCTGAAATGCTATATGAATTGAAAAAAGAAATTTTAGAATTACCTAAACAAATTGAGGATTGTTTGGCATTAGAAGATAGAATTAAAGATTTTGCAAAAGAAGTTTATCAAGAAAAAGATATTTTCTTTATCGGTAGAGGAATCGATGAAACTGTTGCCAAAGAAGGTTCTTTAAAATTAAAAGAAATTTCATATATCCACTCAGAAAGTTATGCAGCAGGTGAATTAAAACATGGTGCTATTGCTTTAATTGAAAAGGATGTAACCGTTGTAGGAATTATGACAGAACCAACATTAGTTGAAAAAACTGTTAGTAATCTTCAAGAAGTTATCACTCGTGGAGCTAAAACATTTATTGTTACAAATCAAAAAATTGATAAATCTATGTTTGATATTGTATTAGAAATTCCTGAAACTAGCCCATATATCTCACCAATCTTATCAATTATTCCTTTACAATTATTATCATATTACATTTCAAAGGAAAAAGGATTAGATGTTGATAAACCTAGAAACTTAGCAAAATCTGTTACAGTTGAATAAATTATGAAAATATATGTAAATATAAAAAAGACCATTTCATTAATTTTGATTTGGTCTTTTTTTATTTTTTATTTAAAATCTATTATTTCTAAAACATCTTTAAAGCTTGCATTATTAGTTAACACAATATCAAAAGTTTTGTTATATTTTTCTAAATTAGATTCCATATGTTCTTCTAAAAATCCTATGGTGATGGTATGATTTAACTTCTCTTTTGATACCATGTTAACATCATCTGGTATGTCTCCTAGTAATACTATATATTTTTTGTCTTTTATATTTTCCTTTAATTCCTTAGAAAATTCTATTTCATTTTTATTATATGGTGTCACATTGGTTACATCATTTTCTTTTTTTCCATTCATATCTAAATTATTAGCATATATGTGAATATTATCATAAAATGCATGATTTTGTTTTAAATATTCTTCTATCACATTTTTTATACTACTAGATATAATGATAACTGGAATATTGTTTTTATACATCTTTCTAAAAAATTCTTTTGCACCATCACGCAATGTTAAATCTGTTTTCTCTACTGCCTTTTCTAATATATCTTTATTAAAATGACAATCTCTTAATAAATCCATATATGCTATAAATCTTTGCTCAAAAGCCTTTTGTTTTGCTTCATTGCTTTCACTTTTGCTTAATTCTGTTTCATCATGTATCTCAGCATATTTTTGTTTGAATTTTTCCCCTAATAATTCTGAATAGTATAATACTCTCCATGCACTAAAACTTTTAGCCCTTGTTATTGTTCTATCAAAATCAATCATGACATAGAAATTATTTTTATCTAATTTGATATCTTTTAATTTATCTTTATGATTTATATACTCCATTATTTTACTCCTTTTATTATTTCTTTTATGTATTTCTATCCTATCAGAAAATTCAACATAATTCAATAGTCGCTTTATTTTCCCTTTATCCTATTAATAATTTTACAATAATTAAACAAACCGCTCCAGGTAATCCCAATAATCCTATGATAATACTGTTAACAATATTTAATCCTATATGAAATCCAAAATTTGCACCTATTAAGTTAATCACATATATAATAAGCCCACCAAATATTGAATTGATAATGAGTTTCAATATCTTCTTTAGTGGGACAATAAAAATTCTTCCAATGATAAATATAAAGCAAATACAAGCCAAATATGTAATTACATTTAAATCCATCTTCTACCTCCAATTGACAACATATATATCTTTCCTATATATATCCTTTTACTCATTATTATGCTATCAATTGGACAAATAGACCTATCCTACTTCTTCATCACTAGAAAGTCTATATTTTATATCATTAATCATATCGACTGTGATTCCTTTCATTTTTGCCATTTTGATTAAATAATTTAATTTTGCCTGATTAGCCTTCATTTCATAGATATAATAATCTACTAAATCATCTTGTGCATATTCAAAATTTTTATCTACATTTTTTAACTCTCTTCTTGTTTTTATAATATTCTTAATTAACTCAATTTCTCTTTCCTTCTCTTCTATGTTTTCTATTTCACTTTCTTTCATATATACTTCTTCCATAACTTTCCTCCCATCCCTTTTGTCATAATAGTATATTCAAATCTTTCATTTTTATACTTTTTTATATTAATTAAAGTTGCCAAAGGGGACGTGTCAAAATGGCAACTTTGTTAAGTAAAAATGAATTATTTTTTAAACATTCATAAGTTGCCATTTTGACACGTCCCCTTTGGCAACTTTACAAGTACTTAAAAATTAAATAAATTTCGCTAAAAGTCTTGTTTTTTTCGCTATTTTGTAGGATAATATATATGTATGATTTTGAATTTTGAAAGGATATTTTAGATGAAACTGATTGATAAATTTTTGAAAAAATTAAATATCAATAGAAATACCTTTGCAACATATATTTTGACATTGCTAACTGTGTATTTAGCTGTGGATAGACTTGTTGAAATGCTTTTTATGATATTTACAGGGGTATCCTATTCTTATTGGGGACCTATACAATATACATTAGCTTTGGCATGTCCAATTTTTGCATTTCTATTTTCAGGCCAATCTGAATTTGCAACTTCAAACATGAAGAAAGTTGCTATATTCTATGTATATGTTATTGGACTATATATCATTGCACTTTCTATGTTCACTCAGTGGCTAAATATGGGAGCTTGGTTATTTCTTTTATCCACTCCAAATTATGTGGATTTGATTACTGATTTTTCTGATATTGTAAAACCTGCATTTATTAGTATTTCACTTTATTTACCACTAGTTACTATATTCCCAGTATTTAAATGGTTATATATGGGTATTAATGATAACTTAGATCAAATTCGTTCTATTTGGGATTATAAAGGTATAAGTTTATCTGATCCTAAAAAGGATAGAGGTGTTTATACTTGTGAAGTATTTTTATGCACAGATCATGATTATGGTACAGTAATTACCATTCCAGAAGTTTCTAGATATTTATCTTTATTTGTATGTGGTGGTTCTGGAACAGGAAAAACATCTTTAGTATTTGAACCAATGATTGCTAGAGATATTGAGAAAAAATACTTTTTCAGAGAAGTTTCAAAAGAGATGGGATTTACAGCTTTAAAAACAGGCATTGCACATTTAAAAAGACCATATGACAATGATTATTTAAATAAAAACTTCAAATTAGAAATGTTGACTCCTGCCGATGGAAAAGAAGCTGTTTATAATACTTATATGAAAAAAATGATTTTAGGAACATTAAATGGCGAAAATGTTTACAAAAATTTGGGATTAGAAATTATGTCCCCAGATTATGAATTAATAGATCACATGACACAGGTTTGTGATAATTATGGATTTAAATATAATATGATTGATCCATCAAATTCTAATTCAATGGGATTAAATCCTTTTATATATGATGATCCTTCAAAAATAGCTGTTACTATTTCTTCTGCTTTAAAGGCTATGTATAATAACGCTCATGAAGAAGTAGAAGATGCATATAGAGAAGACTTCATTATCCAAGCAATTGAAAATTTAGCTATTATACTAAAAGAAATGTATCCTAGAATGAATGAAGGTGCTCTTCCTAATATGGAAGATATGCTAAAAATGTTCACCAATTTCGAGTTAATAGAGAAAATGTGTGAAATATTAGCGCATGATGAAGAATTAAAAGAAAAATATTCTATACAACTTTCATATTTTAAAAAGTGTTTCTATAAAAATGGCCCTGCTAGAGAACAAACTGAAAAAGACATCTATGCAGCAGTTACACAATTAGATAATCTTTTAAGATTACCTGGTGTTAAATCTGTTTTATGTAATCGATTTAACAATATTGATTTTGACAAAGCACTTGCAGATGGAGAAATAACATTTGTATGCACAAGACGTGGTGACTTAGGTTCTTCAACACATCAAGCTTTTGGATTATTCTTCTTAATATCAATGCAAAATGCTGTTTTAAGAAGACCTGGTGGAGAAAACTCAAGGGTTCCTAATTTCTTATATGTTGACGAATTCCCTGATTTTATTTGTAAAGCAACAGAAGCTATCTTTACAATGTATAGAAAATATCGTGTAGGAACAATTATCTCTGCACAAAACTTAGCACAATTAGAAACACCAAAATCTAGAGAAAATTATAGAAATACCATTTTATCAAACTGTGCAAACAAAGTATTTACAGGAAATGCTGTCATAGACGAATTAGAATGGTGGGTTTCAGAATTTGGTCAACACAGAGAATGGACTTACAAAGTTGACTTTGATACTGAAAAAACACAATATGGCTCTAAATATGGTGATGCAAAATGGGCATATGTTAATTATTTTACACCTGGTAAATTACAAACAATGCTTACTGATAAATTATGTGCTTTTAAAGTTAAAGATATTGGTGGAAAACCGCTAGTTGGACCTGGTAGATTTAATTACCTAGAATCTAAATATAAAGAAAAACAAAAAATTAAAACTTTTGATTTTGGTAAATATTCTGATGGTGTTACAACTGCTACAGAAGATGATACTTCACCTAAAAAGAAATTTGATTTAAAGAATCTAGATTTCACAGATGAAAGAGATGAAATTAACCCAGTACAAACAGATACTACAGATTCTAGATATTTGTTTGATAATGATGATGCAGTTGTTATCAATTTTAAAAGAAATGAAAAGAAATAGAAAAAAGACTTACGATTAAATAACTTCGTAAGTCTTTATTTTTTAATATATAGCATAAATCACAGTTCATATACTTTCCTATATTGTCAATCCAACCAATTCTAGTATAATACCAGATATAACACCTATTGCATATAATAAAACAGTAATTTTTATATTTTCTTTTATACCTTTGTTTGTTCTAAATAATACTGCTAGTCCCACACCTGCACCAACTAATAAACCTGCAATCATTGTTCCAACAGATATAATATTTTCTAGATACATTTGCGTAATAATAACTGATGAAGCACAGTTTGGAATTAATCCGATAATTCCAGATATAATTGGTCCTAATATTGGTCTATCTAGCATAAATCCAGCTATCGTTTCTTCTCCAATAAAATAGATTGCTAAATTAATAACAAATGTTATGATAAATATAAATATAAATATATTTACAGTATGTTTTAATGCAGATTTCCATATTCCATGCTCACAATGACAATGTTCTTTTTCACATAAATCAATGATTTTTTCTTCTTCTTCTTTTCCTTTATTCCTTAATCTTATAACCAAATCTATTAAAAATCCTGCTATCATACCAATAACTAATTTAATAGCTAATATTTTTATAATAACATCAATAGCTACACCTTCTGATAAGAATATAGGTAACATTTCATCTGAAGTAGATAAATAAACTGCAATTAGCGTACCTAAAGTTATAACTCTTGCTGCATATAAGTTAGTAGCAGAAACAGAAAATCCACATTGAGGAACAATTCCTAGTAATGCCCCAAAAAATGGTCCAAATTTTCCTGATTTTTTTATCGTTTCCTTTGTTTTTTCTTTCGTCTTATGCTCTATGTATTCCATTAATAAATATGTAAGAAATAAAAACGGGATTAATCTTACACTATCTATTATTGTATCTTCTATTATTTCTAACATCTTCTCCTCCTTTTCGTATGATATATATTACCATAATTTTCATAAAATTTCAAGAAAAACAAAAAAATTGCGAGAATTCGGGGCAATTGGGGACGTTTCTCTTTGGACATTTTGAGGGATTTTGGAGACGGACTCATTTTTCCCTTTTCTAGAAAATTAAAAAGAAAAATATAGAATATAAAAAATGAAACGATTTTGCGTATCTAAATTTGAATTTAGAAATTATTAATAAAACTGTGATTCTTTTGCATTTTGCTTTCTATCAAAAGTAACAATGCAAAAGAATCACAGTTTTATCATAGAATTTCTATGAAAATTTAGCTTATACAAAATTGTTGAATGACTTTATATTCTATATTTTTCTGGTTTTTTCTAATATTAAAAAGGGGAAATTGAATCCGTCCCCAAAATCCCTCAAAATGTCCAAAGAGAAACGTCCCCAATTGCCCCCCAAATCATCTTCTTCTATATCTTCCACAAATGCATCCAGTTCTTCCATTATTTGCAGTATTTGGAACTACATTAATTCTAGTTGTTATTTCGTCATTATTGCAAGAACTATTTCCATTGCTATCCACAATTCTGATAACACCATTAATTGTATTTGCAGTGCTTATGTCATTATTATTTCCACATCCACAACCATTATTGTGATCATTGTTACAGCAACCACTTCCATTGTTATTACTACTAATTGTAAGTAAGTTATTAGTATTTCCATTTGCACAACTACTATTGATTGTTAATAAATCACCATTTCTATTATTTTGGCAACGACTACTTATAGTTAATAAATCATTTTCATTATTATTCCAACAGCGATTTCTTCTACAACAATCGTCATCATTATTATGACAGTTTCTACTTATTAAACAAACAATCAATGCTGTTATATAACTGATTAATGTATAAACCAAAGTAGCTGCTAAAACAATCAAACTTCCTATAATAAATGTAACAATAACACCTATTGCAAATACTATTCCAGCTACTAATGCAGGACATTTTAATAATTTTTGTAAAGCTATAGAAAATATAATCACAGCTAACGGTATTGCAAAAAATATAAGTAAAATTGTATTCATATGCTTTCTCCTTTTTTCTTTTTACTATATTTTATGCATAATCCATTGACTTGGTTCATATTATGGAAAAATAAGATAAATTACCATTACTTGAATTTTTCTATTTTGCATATTCCACACTAACTAAGTATAATCCTTGTGGTGGTAATGTTTTTCCTGCATTTTCCCTTTTTTGAGATTCTATAATTGTTTTTATCTCATTTGGCTCTATTTTACCTAATCCCACTTCTACAAGTGTTCCTGAAATGATTCTTACCATATTATATAAAAAACCACTTCCTGTTAGTTCTATATAAATTCTTTCATTTCCAGCATCTATTACTTCAGCGTTATAGATTGTTCTTACACTACTTTTACTGCTTGTTCCACTTGCTTTAAATGCTTTAAAATCATGTTCTCCTTCAAAATATTTTACTGCCTCTTGCATTTTTTGTATATTTAATTTCATTGGTATATGCATTTCTAGATTTCTATAAATCGCAGTTCCATATCTTGAATTATTAATAATATATCGATATGTTTTTCTTTTACAATTTAATCGACTATGAAATCTTTCTTCTACCTCTTCTGCTGACTTAATAATAATAGACTTTTTTAAGTTAGAGTTTAATGCTATTGGAATTTTTTCAATTGGTATATTAGAATTTGTTTTAAAATTAGCCACTTGTCCAAGAGCATGAACACCAGCATCTGTTCTTCCTGAAGCAGTTAAATCTACCTCTTCCCCTGTTATTTGTTTAATTGCTCTTTCAATCTCTCCTTGAATATTTAATTTTGTTGGTTGTTTTTGCCATCCGTTGAATTCTTTTCCATCATATTCAATTACTAATTTTATATTTCTCATAAATTAAATTCCTCTTTCTTCAATCTATATCTATTTTTATATTTTGACTTACTATTTGTTTAAACATTAAAAGTCGCATATATAGCGACTTTTTATCCCTTCTTTTCTTCCTCTTCTTTTGATTTTACTTCTTGTTTTTCCTTATGTAATTTTTCTCTTATTTCTTTTATTTTATTTCTTCTTTCTCTTTTTTCTACTGCAAATCTTTTTGTTACCACATTACTAATTAATATTTTTTTCAAAGCATCTTCACTTACATCTGCAATCAAAGTTCCGTCTTTTGCAATTGATATTTTTCCAGTCTCTTCTGAAATTACAACTACAATGCTATCAGATTCTTTAGATATTCCAATAGCCGCTCTATGTCTTGTTCCTAATTCTTTTGCTATATCATTGTCATCTGCAAGTGGCAATACACAAGCTGCAGCCGCTATTTTATTTCCAGAAATAATAACAGCTCCATCATGTAATGGTGTTTTAGGTTCAAAAATATTAACCAATAACTGTGGAGATACATCTGCATTCATTGGTATTCCACTAGATATAACATCTTGTATTTTTATATCTCTTTCTATAACAATTAAAGCACCTATTTTACTTTTTGATAATTCTACTGCTGCAATGACAATTTTGTAGATATCCTCTTTTGTCTTGGTCGCTAGATCTTTATCAATTCCAAAAAATTTTGTAAATTTGTTGGTCCCTAATTGTTCAAGTCCTCTTCTTAACTCTGGTTGGAATATAACAATAATCGCAATAACTCCTAAATTCATAATACCTGTTAATATCCAATTTAAAATTTGTAAATTAAACAATCCACTAAGCCAAGTAATGACAATTAACAATGCAATTCCTTTTATTAACTGCCATGCTCTAGATCCTTTTACAATTTTCAAAAAAGAATATATTAAAAATATTACGATTGCCAAATCAATGATTAGTGTAATTAATTCAAATGGATTTTCTTGTAATGATTTTATATATCCTACAATATTATCTGTATAAAAATTCTCCCAATTCATTCCAAAATCAATTATCATATTTTTTACCTCTTTTTTACTATATCATTAGTGAATATATTAATGTTGAAGCTGTTGCAAGTATCATTAAGATTGCTAAAAAACCAGCCATTACTTTTACAAAAATTCTTCCCTTATCATATTTTTTTACTTTCTTTACCTTCTCTTGTTCTTTTTTCTCTTTTTTCATTTTCATCTTCCTTTCTTTTAATTATATATTATAAAAATTTTGTTTTTTAATTCTAACATTACTTAGGTTTCATTATATCATATTTTACATAATATATCAATGATTCTTAATCAATCTAATCATAAAAATATAAAAAAATTTAATAGACTTAAATTAAATATTATTTCATAATTTCTAATATCATTCTTGGTTCTTCAATTTCTTCATTTTCTATCTTTATAACTTCTAATAATTTCTTTCTAGCTTCTTCTAATTTTTCTTTTGAATTCGCATATATCGTAACTAATGCATCTTCTTTTTCTACTTTATCTGAAACTTTTTTGTTTAATACAATCCCTACTGCATTATCAATACTATCTTCTTTTCGAATTCTTCCTGCTCCTAAGTCACATACAATCTTTCCAATTTCTTTTGCATTCATACTTTGTATATAACCATTCTTTTGGCTATATAGTTTTTCTATATAATTTGCCTTTGGAAATAGATGAATATCTTTAATACATGAAGAATCTCCTCCTTGATTTTCTACTAATTGTATGAATTTTTCATATCCTTTTCCATTTTCAATATTATTCAATAACCTTGCTTTATTATCTTCAATATCTTCTCCTTTTCCTGCAAGTTGTACCATATAAGCTCCCAATTCTAATACCACTTCTTTTACATCTTTAGGCATATCCCCTTTTAAAAATTGAATTGCCTCTATAACTTCTAAGGAATTTCCTACAGCATACCCTAATGGTTCATCCATATTAGTCAAAACACATACTGTTTCTCTATTTGCTAAATTTCCGATTTCAATCATTTCATTTGCTAATTCTTCAGCTCTCTCTTTTGATTGCATAAAAGCACCTGAACCACAAGTAACATCTAGTACAATTTTTTGTGCACCACTTGCGATTTTTTTACTCATAATACTAGAAGCAATTAATGGAATACTTTCTACACAAGAAATGCTATCTCTTAAACCATATATTTTTTTATCTGCTGGTGCTAAATTTAATGTCTGTGAAATCATACTAATTCCTACTTTTTCCACATTTTCCACAAAATTGTGGATATCAATACCTGTTTGATATCCTGGTATAGATTCTAATTTATCAACCGTTCCTCCTGTAAAACCTAATCCTCTTCCAGACATTTTAGCCACTGGTACACCTAAAGAAGCAACTAATGGTAATAGAATTAAAGATACTTTATCTCCTACTCCTCCTGTTGAATGTTTATCAACAATCACTTCATTTAAGCTTGATAAATCTAATTTTTCTCCTGAATTTGCCATTGCAATTGTTAAATCCGTTGTTTCTTGTTTTGTCATTCCATTTAGATAGATTGCCATAATTAATGCAGCTGCTTGATAATCTGCTATTTTATCATGTGTATATCCTTCAATAAAATACTCAATTTCTTCTTTTGATAATTCTTTTTTATCTCTCTTTTTTTCTATAATTTCTAAAATGTTCATATATTCTCCTCTATATAAAATTTTTAATAAATGACCTTCTATGGATTGGACATGGTCCATGTTCTTTTATTGCTTCTATGTGTTTTGCTGTTCCATATCCTTTATGATTAATAAAACCATATTGTGGATAAATTTCATCCCACTCTCGCATGATTCTATCTCTTGTTACTTTTGCAATAATCGATGCAGCTGCTATGTTATAACATTTGGCATCTCCTTTAATAATAGAATCATAAGGAATTCCTTTTGTGTTAATATGTGTTAGCGCATCTACTAATATTAAATTTGGTTTTACATCTAATTCTTCTACTACTTTTGTAACACCTTGTTTGGTTGCATTTAAGATATTGATTTCATCTATCACATCTTGTCCGATAATCGCAACTGAATAGCTTAACGCTTCTTCTAAAATTACATCATATAACTTTTCTCTTTTCTTTTCTGATACTTTTTTGGAGTCATTTACACCTTCTATCATAGAATCTTTAGGCATAATCACCCCTGCAACGACAACAGGCCCAGCTAATGGGCCTCTTCCTGCTTCATCTATTCCACAAATATATTCAAATCCTTTATTATAAAGTTCTTTTTCCATACTTTTTAAATTGGTTAGTCTCTCTAATTCTTTTTCTTTTATTGTCTCCACTCTTCTTTCTTTATTTCTTTTCTTAGTTTTTTCTTATTTTTCTTCTTAAATTATATAGAAATCTTCAATTTTGTTTTTCATGCTTTTCTTACAACTCTATTTGTTCAATATCTGTTAAAGAATATTTTCCGTTATAACCTGTAGTATTGTATATCTCAGCTGTTGTTTCTTCTATATTATATACAATAATATACCACCCTTCCTCATCGTTAGATACTACATCATTAATTCCCATTTTTTCTAAATTTTCTGTTGTTAATTTATACACTTTTCCTTTATCTATATCTTCTTGTTTAATTCCAATATTTAATAAACTCTCTGCAATCCCATCATCTGCAGTAATGACTGTCCCTTTATCATCCCCACTTAAATTTTCTTTTGCATCATTATACATTGTATCTGTATTAGGATTTACACCTAATTTAAAACTTGCATTTTCAACATATTCTCTTGCCTTTGTTTCAATTAATAACATATTGGTTTTCAATCCTTCTAAATTTGCTTTTTGAATGGACTCTGTTCCTGTATGAATTGTTATTACAGCTAAGATCATTAAAATAATTATGGTTATTGTTAATACAATTAATGTAATACCTCTTTGATTATTCTTTTCCATCTTACTTTTTCTCCTATTACTTCTATATCATTTATTATTTTCTTATTGTATAGAAAAAATCTACTTTTATCCTAATTTCATAAAAATTTTTTCGTATATAAAAGATTAAGTTTCTTCTATTATATCTTTTAATGATATTTTTTTCAATAAAATTCACTTGAAATCTTTCTTATTTTTTATCAATTTTATATAATAGTATTAGGAAAAATAATTTAAACAATAGCGGGCTTTTTCAAACATTTTCTAATTTCTATTCAACTATATGTATTTAAGTCACAAAGAAACGTAAAAAACCCTATTTCCTTCACATAAAATTCACAAATATATTGTATTATATCTTCAGGATAGGTTAATATATATATAATTAGGAGGTAATATATATGGAAAACAATAATCAAGAAAATGAAACAAATAATTCAAAATTTAAAACAGTTTCAAATCCAAATAACTATAAAGCTGTTTATGAAATCGATGATAAACCTAAAAAGAAATCAAACTTTGGAAAAAATGTTGTCTTACCATTCTTTAGTGGAGTTGTTGGTTGTGCAGTTGTGTTAGGTACTTGTTTTGGCGTTCCATCTATAAGAGAACAAATTATGGGAGCTGGAAATTCTAATTTTTCTAGTAGTTCTTCTACTTCACAGGCAACTGGCTATGTAGATCAAGTCTCTTTATCTAATTATTCAGATACAGCTGTATATGCAGCAAATAAAATTTTACCATCAATTGTTGGTATTCAAATTGAATATAATGTAACATCTATGTTCTCTATTTTCGGCGGAAATCAAACATCTACTGCTACTGCATCAGGCTCAGGTATTATCATTAGTGATGATGGATATATTCTAACAAATAACCATGTTGTTTCTTCTAGTGAATCAGAAGCATATTATCAAGTATCAGAAGCTACAAAAATCACAGTTTCTTTATTTAATGATGATAAGCAATATGAAGCAAAAATTGTTGGTACTGATGAAGAAACAGATTTAGCTGTTATAAAAATTGATGCATCAGGTTTAACAAAAGCAGAATTTGCTGATTCAGATTCTATTAAAGTAGGAGAATTTGCAATGGCTGTTGGTAGTCCCTTAGGATTACAAAGTACAATCACTTGTGGTGTTGTTAGTGCTGTCAACAGAGAAGTTACTGACTCAGATGGTAAAACCTATACACTAATCCAAACAGATGCAGCCATCAATGCTGGTAATAGTGGTGGTGCTTTAGTAAATAGTGAAGGAAAAGTAATTGGTGTTAATACTTTAAAATTAACAGGTAATGATGTTGAAGGTATGGGATTTGCTATTCCAATCAATTCAACAACAGATATTACTTCTCAATTAATTCAATATAGTAAGGTTAGAAGACCATATATTGGTGTTACAGGAATGGATTTAGATGCTGAAACTGCTAAGAAAAATAATTTAGTTGAAGGTATCTATGTAAAAGATGTTGAAACATTTTCAGCTGCTGAAAAAGGTGGAATTAAAATTGGTGATGTCATTATAAAAGCCGATGGAAAAGATGTAAAAACAATGGATGAATTAAATGAAATTAAAAATTCACATAATATCGGTGATGAAATGACGATTACCGTTAATAGAGATGGTGAACAAAAAGATTTAACAATTACATTAGGAGAACAACCTTAAAAATAATTACTTCTTTTTCACTTCAAGTTCACAAAATGGACAAATTTGCAATTTATAATACAAACATAATCAGTAATCCATTACTGATTGAAATAAAAAAACATCCCCTTTTATTTTCAAAAGAGAAGCTTTGAAGCTTCTCAGATTGTTGACAAAGTATATAAAAAATATTTTGTTCAACAATCTTTTTTTATTTTTTGCATTTCATTTTTGAGAT
>CALXXJ010000034.1 GCA_944392665.1 uncultured Clostridia bacterium
GAAAAACATGTACCTAATTATGAAAAAGTTGAAGATGAAATTTTTGTTACAGTAAATCATGTTATGGAAAAAGAACATTTTATTGAATGGATAACTTTAGTAGCAGATAATAAAGAATATATGGTTAAGTTATATCCAGAACAAAATGCTGAATGTCGTTTTCCATACATTCCTGGTTCTTGTTTATACGCTTATTGCAATAAACATGGTTTATGGAAAAAAGATGTTGAATAGAATTTTTCATTCTAAGGCCATATAGAACTTATATTCAATAAAACATAAAATAATAGTTCTAATTTATTAAAAATTAATGAATTAGAGCTATCATTTTATATTATTCCATATTCCTATTTATTTTATTATATAATGCAAATTTTACTTTCTTAAATTCATTCTCTCTCTATTCACTTACATCTGGAGTATTTTCCGCATTGCTTTCTTGTATATCTGAAACATTACCAGTATTTGTTTCTATTATACTGATAGAATTTGTGTTACTTTCTGTTTCATCGCTTGTCTCTTCTATTCCTTCTGTTTTTGCACAAGTAACAACTTGTTTTCCTATTTCAGCTATTAAATGACTTGCATTTGCAATTCCATTTGTAAACACTCCTATTAAATATGTATTTTCACCATAGATGATGCCATAATCATGTATATAACCATCATAAGAACCATATTTATGAGCTACTTCATACTGTGGCAAATTTGCTTTTAAATATTCCCCACCTGAAGATATTTTCATATATTCAATCAGTTCACTATATTTGTCAGAATTTTCATATAGATGTTGTAATACATTATAATAATAAGAAACATTTGCTATATTTGACGAATAAAATTCTTCTGCAATTTCTACATCCGAATATTTTGTTAATTCTTCCTTGCATTTTTTATATCCCATACTATGTACTAAAATATTTAATGCTGTGTTATCACTATTTACTATGGTTTGTTCTAATAAATAAGAAACTGGTATTCTTTCTCCAACTGAATAATCTGCTGCAGTACTTCCATCTCCTGCCTCATAGTCATTACTGTTATATAATAATGTATCTGATAAACTTAATTCTCCTTCTGCTATTTTATCATAATATAACATAGCAACTGGAACTTTTATCGTGCTTGCTGCTGTAAAATATGTATTTTCATTATAGAAATAATACTTTTTTTCTTCTATATTATAATAGAAAAAGAAAAAGTTATTTTCATTTAAATTATTCTCTATCATAATCTGATTTATTAATTTTTCTATATTGGTATCTACCGTTTCTTCTACAATTGGTTCTTCTGCAACTGATTCTTCTACACTTGCTGTTTCCACACTTTCTTCTTCCTCCTGTTCTTCAGCTTGCTCATTAACTTCTTCTTTATTTTGTGTACTATAACTATATATAATTATTGTAATGGCAATAACCACACATATAGGAAGTCCTATTTTTAATATCTTATTCTTAATCCTTAATTTATTTTCTTTTTCTTTGGAATGTTTTCCTTTTTTACCCATACACTTTACTCCATTTTTATTTGATTATATCACAAAATTTTATTTTTTATAAAAATTCACTATAAATTTACATTTTTCATTTATCTTATAAGTTTAAAATATTATAACTCTGGATAGAAACAAAAGTGACATGATTAATATTTTTTGTCCTTTTAGTTATATGTCGTGTTTTTGTTTCTCACAAATTTTACATTAGTATATTTGTGTGCATTCTTAGAGGAAAGTTACGCTCTTGAATAGAATAAATCATTTTTTCAATCAACAAAAAAACTGATAACAAACAAATTATCAGTTTCTTTTTATATTTCATTTCTTACTTTTTTATTCTTTTTTATTTTTGCTATATATTTTTATACATATATCTATCTCAAAAATCCATTAATAATTTCTTCTTCTGCCTCTTTTTCAGACAATCCTAATGTCATTAATTTCGTCAATTGTTCACCTGCAATTTTTCCAATTGCCGCTTCATGGATTAAATTGGCTTCTACATTATTTGCTGTAATTTCAGGTGTTGCTGTCACAATTGCATTGTCTTTTATAATAGCATCACATTCACTATGTGCAAAACATTTTTCATTTCCATATATTTTAGAAATAAATTCTTGTTTTGAGTTTTCTGTTGCGACAGATCTGGAGGTAACATGTGTACTAGAATTTTCTCCATCTAGTTGCACATCAAATATGGTTTTGGCATATTGGTTTCCATCTGTCATGATTTTTTCTGTTACTACAAAGTTGGTATCATTTGCTAAAACACCTTTTGTTTCTCTAATTGTTGAACTAACTCCTTTTATTTGTACGCTTTCCATTTCTAGACTGCTTCCTGCTTTTAAATATACTTCTGTTACTGGATTTAGAATTCTTTTTCCATCTCCATTTCCTTCTCCATAATGTTTTTCTATATATCTTACTTTTGCTCCCTCTTCTAAATAAAATCTATGAATTCCATCATGTTCGGAATCTTTATGATGGTCATTATGAATTCCACATCCTGCCACTATAATGACATTAGCATTTTTTCCGATGTAAAAGTCGTTATATACTAAGTCTTTTAATCCACTTTCTGTAATGATAACAGGTATATGTATAAATTCAAATTTTGTATTTTCTTTTACATATATATCAATACCTGACACGTCTTTTTTTGTGATAATATTTACATTTTCTGTTACTTGTCTTTCTACACCTTTTCCGTTCTTTCTAATGTTGTATGCACCTTTAGTGATATTTTCTAAATTAGATACTTCACTTAAAAGTTGCTCATCTATTTGATTTAAGTTTTTTGATTCCATCTTGTCCTCCTTCTATCTAAATTATATATTTACTGCTTATGTATCTTTTCTAACATTCTTTCTTTATTTTACAACAACCTTTTCCCTTTACTTCTTCATTTAATATTTCTTCACTTGTACCAATTTTTTGTATTTTTCCTGATTTCATTAATATGATTTCATCTGCTATTTCTAGTATTTTTTCTTGGTGTGATATGATAATGGTTGTCCCTTTTGTGATTTCGCTCATTGTTTGGAACACATCTATTAAATTGTTGAAACTCCATAAGTCAATTCCCGCTTCTGGTTCATCAAATATTGTTAGTTTTGTTTGTCTTAAAGCAACCGTTGCGATTTCAATTCTTTTTAATTCTCCACCAGATAAAGAACCATTTACTTCTCTATCTACATATTCTTTTGCACATAAACCAACTTTTGCTAATGCATCACAAGCTTCTTTTTTTGTTATTTTTTTATGTGCTGCTATTTTTAATAAATCATAAACTGTAATTCCTTTAAATTTAACTGGTTGTTGAAATCCAAAACTAATTCCCAATTTTGCTCTTTCGTTTATTTCCATATTAGTAATATCTTTTCCATCAAAGATGATTTTTCCTGAATCTGGTTTTTCAATACCCATTATCATTTTTACTAGTGTTGATTTTCCAGATCCATTTGGTCCTGTAATTGCAATAAATTTTCCTAAGTCTATTGTTAAATTGATATTGTTTAATATTCTTTTGTTATCTCTTTCAAAACATATATTTTCTAATTCTAATATCATGTTTACCTCCTATTTATTCTGTTATAATGAATTATGTTAAAATCTTTGATTTCGCTAACGCACGCTATTCTTATTCAATCTATTTTTGATTGTTACTTTTATACAGCTCTGGCATTTCGGATTATTTTCATCATAGTCACAATCTAAATCTCCTAAATCCATAATTTTACTAATATATTTTTCTAGTTTTTTCGTGGTATCTGGTGACATAGCATACTTCATAGATTTTGCTTCTTCTTCAGCATCTTTTTCATCTACACCTAATATATCTACTAAAAACATTTTTATGATGTCATGTTTTTTTATGATCTCTTTTGCTTTTTCTTCTCCCTGATATGTTAGATTGATGTCTCCATATACTTCATATTCCACTAAATCTAAGTCTCTTAAATTTTTTATAGCTCTATTAACACTTGGTTTCGTAATTTTTAGTTTTTCGGCTATATCTGTAACCCTGATTTTACCACTACTTTTTTCTAATATATATATGGTTTTTAAATACTCTTCTTGGGAATTGGTCAGTTTCATATTTTCCTCCTTGTTAGTTTATGCTAACATTTTACTATGGTTTTATTTCATTGTCAAGTAGTTTTTACAAATTTATAAACAATTTGGGGCAATTGGGGACGTTTCTTTTTGGACATTTATAGTTATTACTTTTGCAAAAGCAATCTACTTTACATAAAAACGTCCAAAAAGAAACGTCCCCAATTGCCCCAAATTATCTCCAAATTGACTATTTATTCTACACAAATCAAGTCTTTTATATTTTCATATTTTGCATCACCAATCCCACTGACCTCTTTTATATCTTCTATATTTTTAAATTTGCCATTTTCCTTTCTATAATTTACTATTTTTAATGAAGTTGAAGGACCGATTCCCGGTAAGGTTTCTAATTCTGTTTGTGTGGCTGTATTAATATTTATTTTTTGATTCTTTTTTTGCTCACTATTTCCATTTGTTTGTTCTTCTTGAGCTGCTCCACTTGATGATGTGATATATTTTGAGGTTTCATCAATCATGTTTTGATTTAGATTGTCATTTTCATGATAATTTGCATTTTGTCCATTTTCTTTTGCTATTTCCTTTGCAGTTTCTTCTATTGTTGGTATATATATTTTCATTCCATCTTCCAATTTAAAAGCTAAATTGATATTTTTTGTATCTGCATTTTCTTTTAACCCTTCTGCTTTATTAATTGCATCTGATATCCTACTATTTTCTTCTAATTCTACAATCCCTTCTTTATTCACTGCTCCTGATACATGTACGATTATCTTATTAGTATCTTCTTTCGTTGTTTCTTCATTTTCTTCTAAATTTCCTACTGTATTTTCTATTATATTTTCTTCTGTCGATATGACCATGGAATTTTCTTTTGTATAGATATAGTATAAAAAGGCAATGATAATCATTGAACCAATAATAGCCATTATTATTTTTTGTTTTTTATTAAATTCATATCTCATACTTACTTGATATATAATTAATATATATCTTTCTTTCCTCCTTACTTATATTTAGTTTTTTGGGCAATAGAAAGCCTTTGCAAATTCATCAGTAGTACCAAGAATCCTTACTTATACTCAGATTTTACCCATCAATCTACAATTTTTCTGAAATTTCTCTTTTTTTCACCAAGTATACATATATTCAATATAAAATAACATTAGTTTTATTGATACAAAAATTTTTTGATTCCATAAAATTATGATTGCAAAATTCGACAAAATGCTATATAGTATTACTACTGATATTATTAAATAAATTCATTATTAGGGGTTTATAAGATGAAAATATATGTTAAAAAAATTTTTATACTGTCTCTTTTTATAGTAACAGTATTATTTACAAATTTGAATATTGTTTATGCAACAGATAATAATGCAGATGCACCAGAAATCACTTCTGGAGCAGCACTTTTGATAGATAATAAGACAAATAAAATATTATATGATAAAAATGCAAGTGAAAGAATGTTTCCAGCAAGTACCACAAAAATTATGACAGCTATCTTGGTATTAGAAAACTGCGAACTAAATGAAATTGTAACGGCAAGTTATGACGCACTTATGAATATTCCGGAGGGATATGTGTCTGCTGAAATTCAAGTTGAGGAACAATTTACTGTAGAACAATTATTAGAAATGTTATTAGTTCATTCTGCAAATGATGCAGCAAATGTATTGGCAGAATATGTTGGTGGTTCTATACAAAGTTTTATTTCTATGATGAACACGAAAGTTAATGAACTAGGATTAACCAATACACATTTTACAAACACTTATGGATTACAAGAAGATAATCATTATACAACTGCATATGATTTAGCTGAAATTATGCAATATTGCATTCAAAATGATGATTTTAGGAGAATTGCTGGTAGTGTGTCTTGTTCTATTCCTGCTACAAATAAGTCAGATGTAAGATCATATACTTCTACTAACCAATTAATTCTTCCTGATAGTCCTAATTATTATAGCTATGTTACTGTAGGAAAAACTGGATTTACTACAGAAGCTGGAAGATGTTTGGTTTCTTGTGCATACAGAAATGATATAGAGCTTACTTGTGTGATATTAGGTGGAACACTTTCATCTGATGGTATATCTTCAAGATTTACAGATAGTATAAATTTATATGAATATGGATTTAACCATTTTTCTTTAAAAAATATCGCAAACCCTGGAGATATTATTACCACCATTGAAGTATCTAATGCTACTCCTGCTACAAAATCACTAGATTTAGCATTTGTAGATAGTATTCATGCTTTGGTTAACAATTCTGATCTTGAAACAAACTATATTCCTGAAATACAATTGAATTCTGATATCTCTGCTCCAATTGCAGAAGGTGATGTTCTTGGAAAGACTATTTATACCATTGATGGAATTTCTTATGAAGCTGATATTGTTGCAACACATAATGTAGAAAGTTCCCAATTACTTCAATTCATATTACAAATCGGTGCTATATTGATTGCTTTACTGATTACTTTCCAAATATTTTTTTCAAAGAAAAAAGAGAAAAATGATTTAAGTGATATATAAAGGCAGACAAGTAAAAAATTACTTGTCTGCCCCTTTTTTATTGTTGATAATCTTTTCCAATAACGATGGTTACATCTGCTTTACTAGAACTTCCTCCTGTACTACCAGAAATTGTTCCTGTTCCTACCACTTCTTTTATTTCATTCATAGTTGTTGTTGAAACATCTTTTTTATTAGCAATTACTGTTTTGCTTGTTGCAGTTGTTGTTCCTGTTCTAGAAACATTATATCCTTCTTCTTTCAATTTATTTACGACTTCTTGCAGTACTTTACCATCACTTGTTCCATTTAACACTTCTATCTTTATATTTGAATTCGCATTTGAACCTGTAGAAGTTGTACTTGTTGTATTGCTTGCTGTATTCGTTGTATTTCCATCTATTGTTTCCTCTTCTAGTAATTTTTCTGGGTAGAATAGTTCTGTTACCAATTGTTCTGTTTCTTCTTCATCCACCACATATATACTAACACCATTTGTTTGGTTTAAATTAGGAACTGTTCCTGGTAATGAAGCTGTTTGCAAGTTTTCTGTACTAAATTCTACTGCATATGGTAAATAATCTTTTAAAATATTAAAATCTAGATTGGTTATTAAATTTCTACTAGCAATATCTATAATTGTTCCCAATTTTGTTATATTCTCTAGTTTTACTGTTTGTTCCACAACTGCTGTAATAAATTCTCTCTGATTTCTCATTCTTCCCACATCATTATCACCATATTCTTCTGGGAAACTTGTTCCATCATTATTTTTTCTAAATCTTAGTAATTCCTCTGCTTCTGGACCATCAATTTCTTGAAGCCCTTCTTCAAAATGAATATGTAAATCTTGTGATGTATCATCATAATTCATATCTGTTGGAACATAATATTCAATTGGTCCAATTGCATCTACTAATTCTATCAATGCTTCTGTTTGCACGATTGCATAATATTGTAAATCTAATCCTGTTAATTCATTTACAGCTTCTACTGTTTTCATTGGATCTCTTGTTATATTATAAATCGCATTTATCTTATCAGACGCTACTGCTCTTTTTGTGTTTGTTCCTGTAAAAGAATCTCTAGGAATTGATAATAATACTGCTTTTTGTGTATTCGGGTTATATGAGGCTACGATAATTGTATCTGTTAAAGCTACACCTTCTTGATCTGTACTTACCCCCATTAATAGCACTTGAAGTTCTCCTAGGCTTTTTCTTGTCTCTTCATCATGTCCCACTACTGTTGCTAACATACCAGTCAAGCCTCCTCCATTTCTATGAACTCTATATGCAAATGCGCCTCCAGCAATTAACAGAATTAATAATATAATTAAAAATATTTTTTTCCACATTTTCATTTTCTTTTTTGGTTTTTGCTTTGTTTTTTGATTTTGACTTTTATTATTTGCCTTTTGTCTTTTGTTTACTTTATCATTACTCACTTATAATCCACTCCTAAAAAATCATGTAATTAGTATAGCAAATATCTTATCAAAAATCAACAAATAAAGACAAATTTTAAGAATTTGTCTTTATTTGTTGATTATTAAATAAATTTTTACTTTTTTATCTTTTATTACTTTTCATTTATTTGTGTAAATAATATATCTAAAATATTATTTTCATTCATTACCTTTCCTATATATGATTCTTCAACAGCTGTATAAGCTGGGTTTTGTGGTTCTATTTCTCCACTTAAATTTACAAGTAGTAATAAAATATATACGATTAACAATCCCCTTAAAATACCATAGATAATACCACCTAATTGATTTAATTGATTCAATATTGGTAATTTTGTAACTAAATTTGCCAATGCCGTAACAAATTTTAACGCAATTCTTATCACAATGTATAAAATTAATATAACGGCTCCTTCTATAATATTAATAGAAATTGTTCTTGCTGTTTCTGGTAACATATTATTTTGTATTGTTTCTACTACTTGGTTCTCTCCTTCTCCATCATTTGTCATAATATCATTTGCTTCTTCTAAGATTGCATTTTGAATTGTTTCATCAATTCCTGTTCCATTAATAATCACATTTGAAACAGGTTTATATAATAACAATGTTACTATAATCGCAATTATAACAGCTACTAACTGTATAGCCAATGTAATAAATCCTTTTCGATAAGCTAAAAAAGTTGATAATAAAATAATGGCTACAATAATTAAATCTACAACAAAACTCATAACTTTTCTCCTTTTTGATTTTTCTATTTTTATTGCTTCATATTTATGCACGCTTTCCTTATAAATTAATAATTTCTACTTTATCTCTATAAACAATTCCTGCTATATTATCTGATACTGTAACATTTGTAACTTCTTGATTAGCTATATATCTTTTTACAAGCCAACCACCTGTATTTATAAATTCAACCTCTGTTCCTAAATTTAATGCAATGATATTTCCTTTAGTATAAATTTGTTTTATAGATGTATCAACTGTATAATTTTGAGTGTTTCTACTTTCTACATCTATAATATTGATAATAGAATTTGCTGAAAATATTCCTGATGATTCTTCTTCTACTGTTACAAAATAATTCTCTAAATCGATAGATTGTGCTGTTATTTTTTTGTCTGCGTTTTCAAATATAACAGATTCTTGATCGTTTTCTATAATATTTATTCCATCTGTATACATACATACAATTCTATCTCTATCTTGATAATCTATATTTACAATTAGTTTATTTTGCTTACTTTTGTAATTATTGACTTCAGAATTACTTGGATTTGTTTTTGTCATCTCTATAGATATAATTCTAATATTTGACTGTATCACAGTACCTGATGTATCAATTTCCGCTATTGCTAAATATTTATTATCATTAGATATAGATACATCTACTGCAACTGTTGATGGTAGATATTTTTTAAACAATGCTGTACCACTCGGATCAAATACTTGAATAACACTTTTATGACTAGTTCCAGATATAATAACTGCTACATACCCATTTTTATTAACATATACTTTAGAAATATTTCCCTCTATTTCACTATTCCATGCCACTTCTTTGTCTTCAATGACATAAAATTTTTGTCCATTAGATTCTCCAATGACTAAAAATCGATTTGCAGAATCAAATAATGGATTGGTAATTTGTATTTCTAAATTTGCTTCCTCTTGCCCTGTTGAACTATATAAAGATAATTTATTTTTACTTAATATCCCAATATATTTATTAAATGCATATATACTTGACGATTCTCCCTCATCTAGTTCAATAGTAGTCACTTTGTCTTGTGAAATTTCTTTTCTTAGTATTTCTACATCAATCCAATTTCTAAATTCATTGTTGGTTATATATAAAGCTACCACAACGATTATGGCAACAACAAGAATAGATATAGCAATGGATAAGATGATTTTTTTTGCATTTATTTTCTTACTTTTTGTTTCTGTTTCTGGCTCTTCCCAATAATCTCTCATTATATTTCTCCTTATCTTTCGTTAATGATATTCTACTATACTAAATTTAAAAAAGCAAGCTAACGCTTGTTTTTTGTACTATTTTCTCCTAATTTATGATTTGCTTTTTTGTATACTAATTTTTATAATTTGAATCAATCCTATATATCCAAATATTGGATATAATAAATTTACTAAATTTGAAAACCCAATATTAGAAACTAAAACCGCGCTTACACATATTAATGCAGCATATTGTGTATGTTTTTTCTTGTCATGTGCCATATTTTCTAAAAGACTTGTTCCCAAAGAAATACTTGTTGTTAATATAGAACTTAAAATAATAAATCCATATATATATTTAAATACTACTGAAATTTTTGAAGCAACATATACTGCTGGCATTTCCAAATTTTTAATATCCACATCGACTTTTGTTAATATGAAAAAGACAATTAATGATAATACAATTACCAAAACAGTTGTTAATATAGAAATAATCCCCTGTTCCTTTTTATTACTAGCAAAATTTCTTAAAGCAATTAGTACAGGAATTAATAATATCGTATTATAACTACCATATAACACACTATCTAAAACCCATTTCCAATTTGCATTTTCTGTTACATAATGAGATATTTCTAATATGTTTTTGGAATCCACTACAAAAATACCAATTACAAATAAACTGCCAATTAATATGGGAACAATATATTGACTCACCTTAATCAATCCTGATACATCTTTTAAAAATACAAAATAGCAAATTAGAGCTAATATGATACTTCCTATCAAAGAATATATTCCAAATTGTTGTTCAAAATATGCCCCAAATCCAGCTATCATGATATAAAATGTGATTAAAATGAATATGTTCATAATCGCATTAAAAATTTCTAGTTGTTTTTCCTTTTTTATGAATCCTTTTAAAAAACTTTTATAATTTGTTACTTCATTTTCTTTGCAAATACACAACACTTTATATGTAACAAGTCCTAATATTATACTAGAAATAATAATCCCAAAAATCCCATTAATCCCATATTGATAAAAAAATATATAGATTTCTTGGCCTGATGCAAATCCTGCCCCTATAAGTGTTCCTATAATCACAAATACTGCTTTTAAGATTTTTTTCATCTCAAATTTCCTCTTACTCTTATATTTTTAGTATGAAATATACCATAATATTTTATGAGGATTTTCCTATTTTATTCCATTTATTTGGACCAGTTTTCCATGTTTAGGGGACCATATATATATCATATAAAAAAATGAAATGATTTTGCGTATCTAAATTTGAATATAGAAATTCTTTAATAAAAAAGTGAGGGATGTTCATTTTGCCTATGATTTTTGGCAACAATGAAAGAGACTCACTTTTTTATTTTAGAATTTCTATGAAAATTTAGCTTATACAAAATCATGTAATGACTTTATATGATATATATATGGTCCCCTAAACATAGAGAACTGGTCCTAAATAATTTTCTATTTCTTTCTTCTTCTCTTTTGCCATACAATTAGTCCTGCTAAGATAATAACGGCTGGTACACTAAATATGATAATTCTAACAATCGTATCTTGTTGCTCTGTTGCAGTATATGTTACTGTTCCTGTACTCTTTCTTGCTGTAATATCTTCTTCTCTATCTGATAAATATGCTAGTGAGTTTAATACCAAATCCTTATTATATGATGACACTTGTATTGCTGAATATTGAGATTCTTGTGTGAATGGATAATCTGAAATAAAGTAATTTTCACCAAAAATAATTAATGTTGATGTTACTGCTGATGTTCCTGTTTCTTCATTCGCTTCTGTTATTGTTTTCTCTAGCTCTGCACCAACTACAAAAGAACCTGTTTCTTCTCCTTCTGCAGCAGCTGCTGAACTATTGTTAAAGTCTGTTCTAAAATATGAACTTTCACTTGTTGTTACTAAATCTGTTTCTACCACCTTTAAATCTTCTAATCCTTCTTCGTTGATATTAATTTTTGTTGGATATCTAAATATAATACCATCACTATATATATCTTCTGTTATCTTTGAATAGCCTAAACTTGGAATAACCAAATCTGGTGAATTTACTACCATTCTTGATGAATCTGTTTCTCTAATAGCACCCACATCAAAAGGATTTACACCATATAAAGCTAAGACTTCATTTACATTTGGCAAATCTGCTGAAACCGCCATTGCTGCATTTAACCATAAGATATTACCTCCTCGATTAATATAGTCTATAATTGCTGTTTTTGCTTCATTGCTAAAATCTTGTGATGGTGAAGTAATTACTAATGTGTCACAATCGTCTGGTACATTTCCTGTTGATAAAATATTTAGTGTATCTACTTCTGTAACTTCATTTTCTAAATATACACTTAAATAATACATATTATAATCTAATGTAAAATCACTATATCCCTCTAGAAAATATACTTTTGGAATATCATCTGTTGTAACAGATAAGATAGCACTTGTTAATTTTTCTTCTGCAATACTAATTGTTTCATATGTTGTACTGTCATAAGTTACTAAATCACTTGCAGTTAATACTTTTGAACGATCTCCACATTCTACAATAATTCCTGATGACCCTGTATCTTGTATTCCATATTTTTCTACTAAGTCTGGTCTACTCTCTGAATCTACTGCTTCTGCAACAATCCTTTCATTTGCATCTTTATATTGTTTTGCAAGTGTTAAGTCTGCATTGTCATCTGTATAACCAACAAAATATAAATGAACATCTTTATCAATATTTTTTACTCTCTCTTTGCTTTCATCTGTTAATGTATACAATTTTTCTTGTGATAAGTCTATTGGTGTTAAATCCCAAACCTTCATTCCTGTATTGATACCTAAAAATGCTGCCAAAATTAATAATACTAATGATAATGTCCTACTTCCATCAATTAACCATTTTCTTTTTACTGTTTGAACAAATTTACTTGTTTCTTTTTTCTCCTTTTTCTCTTTTTTCTTTTGTTTTTTAGCCTCTTTTTCCGCTTTCTTTTCTTCTTTTGTTTTTTTCTCTTTTTTTACTTTTTCTTTTTTTGTTTTTTCTTTTTTATCTTTTTCTTTTCCATTATTGTTTGTCGCTTCGTTTTGTGTGTTTTCGTTTTTTGTTGTTTCATTCTTGCTTTTATCATTTTCTATTTTTTCATTTTTGATGTTTTCTTCTTCACTTTTCAACTTTACTAACCTCCTATCTTACACTTTTTCTTCTTTGCATTACAATTATTGTAAGTAATAAGCACATAATTGTAAATGTTATATAGATTACTGTATCTGCAATATCAATTTGTCCATATGGGAAATTAGAAAATAAGTTTATTAATGAAAAATCTGCAAACACATCACTAAAATTTGGTAAAAACCATGAAAATATGAAAAATGCTATTGTAATAACTCCTGCTATAATTTGATTTTCTGTTATGCTTGAAGCCAACAATCCAAAAGATATATAGCTCATAGCAAGTAATAAAAATCCTAATAGAGTAACTAATGCTGTTGTTATATGTGGTGTACCAAAATATGATAGTATTCCAAAATATAAAAATGTGCAAAGCTCAGTTATTATCACAATAAGTGTTGCTGATATAAATTTTCCTAGTACTATTTTTGTAATACTAACAGGTGATGTTAACAACAATTGCTCTGTTCCTGATTTTCTTTCTTCTGCCAATGTTCTCATTGTAAGAATTGGTATGATAAATGTTAAAATTGTTGCTCCTGAATAGAATATATATTCAAAGTTTGTACTTTGATAATAGAACACATCTGTATAGAAAAATATACTAAACATAATTAGAAATAATCCTATAAATACATATCCTACTGGTGAAAAGAAATATGATTTAAATTCTTTTTTTATAATTGCCCACATTATTTATTTCCCCCTTCTATTAATTTTATGAATGCATCTTCTAATGTTGTATCTGCCTTTTTCATCTCAAATATTGTTATATTTTCTTTTGCAAATTCAGAGAAAATCTTTTTCCTTAAATCAATATCTTTATCTGCTTCGATTAAATATTGTTTTGTTTTATCTTCATTTTCTTGAACTAACTCTATATTTTTTATTTCTTTTATTTGGTCTTTTATTTTATCTATCTTATTTTCTGTATCTTCAACTGTAACATAAATACAATTATTATTGCTTACTTTATTCTCTAGATTTTCTGGTGTATCAATTGCTACAATTTTACCTTTATTGATAATAATAACTTTATTACAAATTTGGCTAACTTCTGATAAGATATGAGAACTTAGTATAACCGTATGTGTTTTTCCAAGTTCTTTGATTAGATTTCTAATTTCCGTAATTTGTTTTGGATCTAATCCTACTGTTGGTTCATCTAGTATCAATATTTTAGGTTCTCCAACTAAAGCACCAGCCATACTGACTCTTTGTTTATATCCTCTAGATAAATTTTTAGTTAATTTATTTTCAACATCTTTTAATCCTGTTTGTTCAATTACTTTTTGTACTTTTTCTTTTCTCTCTTTTCTATTTACTTTTTTTAGTTCTGCCATATATGTTACAAATTCTTTTACTGTTAAGTCTGTATAAAGAGGCACTCCTTCTGCCATATATCCAATTTGCATTTTTGCCTTTTTTGGTTTTTTTAGTGTATTATACCCTTCAATTGTCACTTCTCCAGACGTTTGTTCTATGTAACCAGTTAAGATATTCATAGTTGTACTTTTTCCAGCACCATTAGGACCAAGCAAACCTACAATTTCTCCATCATTAATGGTAAAACTAATATCTTCTACGGCTACAGCTTTTCCATACTTTTTTGTAACATTTTTTACCTCTATCACAAAAACTCCTCCTTTAAATTTATTAATATCATGACAATATTATCATTTATATTTACTAATGTAAAGAATTTCACAAAATTTTCACATTCAGCAGGAGTAACATTTTATGAAAACCATGTGTGAAAAAGCATGTATATCAAGTCTTATCAGTTGTTTTTTTAGTCATTTTATGATATAATTAATTATAGAGTATCTAACACATTACAAAATAAATTATTTCTATGAATACTTACGGAAAAACTACTTAGCACTTTTTTACAAATATAGGAAACTTAACATTATACATATTAAAAACTTTTATGGAAAGGTAATTATAATATAGTTTTTTTAATAAAGAACTATATTATATAAGGAATGAATTATGGGTAAAATGAAAAGATTAAAAATTGTAATAATCATTTGCATAATTATATTTATATTAATTGCAAGTTTTTCTAAAACATATGCTATATTTTATTTTAACAATGCAATGACACAAGAAACATCTACATCAACTGAAACACATACAAGTTTTATAAGTAGTTTGATTTCTGCTCTTAAGAGGATTAAACAATTACAAAATTACTTTACTGGCTCAGATGAAAATGAAGAAGAAATTGAAAATTTTAAGACAGCTAATGATAAAGATGGAGATGGTTTATTAGATAACACCGCTCAATATGTAAATAACCAAATGGTAGCTCCTATTGATCCTGATTCATCTGTTGCAAATGCCCCTATAGGTATATGGCAAAAACAAGTTGAAATCGAAAAACAAGGAAATATTCCTTATTATCTAACAGATTTTTATGTATATGATGATAGCAGTAATAACTTAGATAAGAAAAATCCAATAAACTGGGAAAGTTTAAGACAATCTCGAAATATATATAATAGTTCTTTAAATTCAAACGAGTTATTGGAATTTGCATCAAATGTATTAAATTTCAGACTAGATAATGGTGGTGTAGTACTTCATTCACAGACACAAGAAGAAATTTATAATTATATGATGGCAGAAGCTCAAAAGAATCTTTCTCCTCTTGAATATAGGAGTTTCAAGGCAGCAGTTGAGTATTTAAATATAAAAGACAAGACTGAAACATGGCAAAAGAAATATGGTTATAATGATTTGTATGATAAAGTATTTAGAATTGCTACAAAAAATAATATGAGAAGTACCAAACTTTATTTTCAAGATAATAATGAAGAATATGTATTATGGGTTTGGAGAGGAGATTATCTAACTCTTGGTAGTGGTGCTGAAATGGGCTTATACAAAAAACGCGCTAACACTTCTTACAATATCGAACACTGGGATACAGTAGATTTTGAAGTTCCAATGACATTGAATTTATATAATTACTATAGTGCAAATAATATAGAACATGTATTTAGCTGGAAACCAGAAAATAATCAATGGTGGATAACAGGATTTAATCCAAATTACTCTGATATAGATGTTGAAAAACAAGTATTACTTGGAACTATAGATTTTTCAGAACATAAAAACATGTATACATCTTTAAAAGAGAATATAAATCAAGATAATCAAAATTACGTAATTTTTGACGATGCAAATTACAAAGTATGGATATCTTTCTATGAATAAGATACACAAATAAAAAATTCGCGTACCAAAGTCATTAAGTTAAAACAATTTAACTTAATGACTTTAATATTTATGTAAAAAAAATTCTTCTTTGTTGACTCTCTATTTCCTACTATAAAGATTATTATTATAGCAATAAATGATAAGCATATATTTTAGTTTATTGAATACAATTGGTTTTAAATACAGCAATATTTTTTAGAAATGTGAGGAATTTATGGAAATCTTTTATCCCTTGTTGGTGTCTTTTTCTCTTATCTTTCTCTCTGAGTTAGGTGATAAGACTCAAATTATGATTTTATCTTTTTCTGCCAAAAATAAAATGAAAAATATTTTATTAGGAATTGCCTTAGGAACTTTCCTTAGTCATGGATTGGCTATTCTTTTTGGTAGTCGTCTAGGCTCTATTGAAAATGAATATGTGTCATATTATTTAAATGTATTTACATATATTTCTTTTATATTATTTGGCATATGGGGATTCGTTTCTATGAATAGACAATCCTCTGATAATAAAGAAAATCATAAAACAGGTATTATTTCTAAATTATCTAAATTAAAAATAAACTTTGTATTTATCATTGCTTTTTGTATATTTATTGGAGAATTAGGTGATAAAACTTTTCTTTCTTCAATTGGTCTTGGCATTCAATATCCAGAATATAAA
>CALXXJ010000035.1 GCA_944392665.1 uncultured Clostridia bacterium
AGGAGGTCATTTAGACCTCCTCAATTCTACAGCCTTTTTCTTTTAAGTAATGCATCATATCTTTAATAACTAAATCACAGGTAATTGCCAATTTTTATATTTTATTTTTGTTGGTGGAAGTTATAAATGACCACAGGTGTAGATTTAAACTTACAATTTCCTGCTGGTTGGGAACAAGCTAGAAAAATTAAATATGCGCAAGGATTCAACCAACCTGCACCTCGTGACTTTGTTGGATTTGGTCCTTTGTCTGAACCAGAAGCTCTAACAATTTATAATTTTACTTTAATGCATGATTTTAAATTGGTGCTTGCTTATCATACACAAGGTCAAGAGATTTATTGGCAATTCCAAAACTTTAATCCTCCAAACAGTTTAGAAATTGGTCAAAAATTAGCACAAGCAAGTGGATATAGACTTGCCGAAACACCATACAATTCTAGTTTTGCAGGATACAAGGATTGGTTTATTCAAAATTATAATCGTCCTGGATATACAATTGAAGCAGGTATTGGAGAAAATCCACTTCCGATTTCACAGTTTGATGAAATTTATAATGATAATATTGGTATTTTAATTTTAAGTGCTATTTTATAATATTTTATAAAATATTATAAAGTAATTTTTCCTATTCATCAAAAAATACTAAGTTTTAATACTTAGTATTTTTTACAATCTATTGATTACAAATTTTTTCAATTAATTCTTTATATTGTTCAACTAAAAGTCTCAATGACTTTATTGAAATATGTTCATTGATTTCATGTGCTGTAATTGGTCCGGGTCCTAAAATGATTCTTTTCTCCTTAACCCAACTTGCCTCTGTCATAAAATTTGCTGTTTTTTCATTTTCTAGAAAATCAATCTTATTAAAAAATGGTTGTATTTCTATCTCATAATATATATCTGCTTTATATTTCTCACTTAATTCATTTATTTTTTGTTTTATTTTTTCTATATGCTCTTCCTTTGCAATTCTAAAATCTATAAAACTTTCGCACTTATCTGAAACCGAATTAATAGAATTTCCTCCATTAATTAAACCTATATTCATGGTTGTATAATTTACTTCATAATTATCATTTCTTTCAATTTTTATTTCTTTTTCATAGAAATTTTGTAATTCATTTAATAACTTTATCATTTCTAAATTTGCACTTTTACCTTTGTCTGGTGTACTAGAATGTACCTTCTTTCCCTTTGTTTTTATTCTTACGGCTAAAAGCCCTTTACATCCTGTTATGATTTGATTATCTGTTGGTTCTCCTACAATAATATATTCTGGAAATTCCTCATGACTTTTTAAAATATCTTTTATTCCAGAAAAAGCAATTTCTTCATCATATGTGATATATACTTTTATTCCTCTTTTTAATGTATTTAAATCAATTTCTGCTAAAGCTTGTAAAAATGCTGCTATTCCACCTTTCATATCACATACGCCTAACCCATATATATTATCATTTCTTACTGTTACATCAAATGGATTTGTTAACCAACCTTCTATATAGTTCACTGTATCACTGTGCCCTATAAATCCTAAAATCGGTTCGTTTCCAATAGACATTATCAAGTACTTTTCTTTCTTTTCTAAATAAAATCCTAATGTTTTTAGATGATTTTCTATATATGATAAAATTTTTTGATTTTCTTTATCTTTTATGGTATTAAATTTTACCAAATCTCTTAATGTATCTATCTCATTCATTTTAAAATTTCTCCCAATATAATCTAAATTTATTTAATATTCTTTTAAATCATACTTTATTAGTTTTTCTCCATCATATTCAAATTTTCCAGAGAAAAATCCGTTATCTTTTTGTAATTTTTCCACAAAAATATGGTCTCCTTCCCATGTAGGTAATGTATTTACTTTTTCTTTCTCTATCCATTTTAAATCACCCTCATCACATTCTATTAGATTTCCTTCAAATTCCGTCGCAGTAAATACATACATATATTCTGTTTCCCATTTATTAGATACATAAGTGACAATTCCTTTTAATTGATATTCTTTTAGTGTGAGTCCTGTTTCTTCTTTTACTTCTCTTACTATACATTCTTCTGGACTTTCTCCTTCTTCAATTTTGCCACCTACACCTAACCATTTATCTTTATTGATATCTTTTTTCTTTTTCGTTCTATGTAACATTAAATATTTACCATCTTTTTCTATATAACATAGTGCTGAAAGAATCATTTTATTTTTCCTCCATTTTTTCTATTACATTTTCTATTCTTTTTATAAAGTTATCCTTATTACTTAATACTTCTATAAATTTCTTTTTTGCAATTTCAAATTCTTCATCATACAAATAAGTTTTTGCATATCCATTAGGTCCATATTTATCATTTAGATGTTCATATATTTTATTAATTTGCTCTTTTTTTGTTGATAACTCTGGATAATTCTTCTTACCATATAAATAGGTTCTTTTTATACAGTCATCTATGCTTTTTATCGTTCTATCAGCAGTACTAACAATCTTTCCATATATACTTCTAGGTTCATGGTTACTTGATGCTCTATGGTCTTCAATTGCTTCTTTTATAATTTGAATTTCGTCTTTCGTAAACCATTTCTTTATTTTATCATCTTTCATAAAAATTTCTGCTGATAATTTTTCATGTGTTTTAGGATTAATATAATGTCCTAAATCATGATAAGCAGCTACTGTATATACGATATTTTTATTCACTTCATATTCTCTCGCAATATGCAAACTGCGATTAATAACTGTATGAATATGGTTAATACCATGAGCTGGTTCATTTCTTTCATATAAAGGAAAAATTTCTGTTTCTATATATGTTTTCAATTCTAGGTTTATTTCATTTTCTTCTATAATTTTTGTTTTCATATATTTCTTCTCCTTAGATTATATATATCATATTTCCATATTTTTTTCTATAAATATATCTTCTTTTATAAAATTTGATTGTAAATAAAAGCCAAAGAAAAAAGAAGTTCAAAATTGAACTCCTTTTAGAAAATTCCTACTATTTCTCCGTTTTCATCTATGTCAATGCTTTCAGCAGCAGGTACTCTTGGTAATCCTGGCATTGTCATAATTTTTCCTGCAAGTGCTACAATAAAGCCTGCACCTGTTTTTAATTCTAAATCTCTAATCGTAATATTGTATTCATCTTTACATTCTAGATTTTTAGGATCATCTGAGAAAGAATATTGTGTTTTTGCAATACATACTGGAAGATTTGCATATCCTAATTTTTCTATTCTTTCTATTTCTTTTTGTGCTTCTTCTTCGAATATAACACCTTTTGCTCCATAAATTTTTGTTGCTACTTTTTCTATTTTTTCTTTAATTCCTTCATTTAGTTCATACATATATTGGAAGTTTTCTTCTTTCTCTGTTAAGTTTACTAACTTTTGAGCAATATCAATAGCACCTTCTCCACCTTTTGCCCAACCTTCTACTAGACTTAATTCTACACCTTTTTCTTCTAGATGTTTTCTTAGGCACTCGATTTCTGCTTCTGTATCAGAATTAAATCTGTTTATAGCTACAATTACATTTAATCCAAATTTATCTTTGATATTGGCAATATGTCTATATAAATTGTCTAATCCTTTTTCAAGTCCTTCAACATTTTCTTCTTGAATTTTATCTTTTTCAATTCCACCATGATATTTTAATGCTTTTATTGTTGCAACAATAACAACTGCATCTGGTCTAATTCCTGCTTTTCTACATTTAATATCTAAGAATTTTTCTGCTCCTAAATCTGCTCCAAATCCTGCTTCTGTAACTGTATAATCTGCTAATTTTAGAGCAAGTTTTGTTGCTACAATACTATTACATCCATGCGCGATATTTGCAAATGGTCCTCCATGAATGATTGCTGGTGTATGTTCTAAAGTTTGTACTAAGTTTGGTTTGATAGCATCTTTTAATAATACTGCCATCGCACCTTGTGCATTTAAGTCTTTTGCAAAAATTGGTTTATCTTCTTCATTATATCCAATTAAGATATTTCCTAGTTTTTCTTTTAAATCCTTTATATTTTCTGCTAAACATAATACAGCCATAATTTCAGAAGCAACTGTGATATCAAATTTATCTCTTCTTGGCACAATTTTACTTTCTCCTGAAAGCCCTGTGTCTACTACTCTTAATTGTCTATCATTTAAGTCTACACATCTTTTCCAAACTACTTCTTTAAATTTTAATTCATTTCCAAAGTAAATATGGTTATCAATTAAACTTGCTAATAGATTGTTAGCAGCTGTAATGGCATGAATATCTCCTGTAAAATGTAGATTAATATCTTCCATTGGAGCGACTTGTACTTTTCCTCCACCTGTTGCTCCACCTTTGATTCCAAATACAGGACCTAAAGATGGTTCTCTTAATGCTAAAATAGATTTTTTATTAATTTTTCTTAATCCATCAGCGATAGCAATAGACATAGTTGTTTTTCCTTCTCCTAATGGTGTTGGGCTAATTGCTGTTACTAATATCAACTTCCCATTTTTTCTATCCTTTACTTTTTCATATAACTCTGAAGAAAATTTTGCTTTATATTTTCCATATAATTCTAAATCCTCTTCCTCTACATCAACTTTTTTTGCGACATCTACGATATTTTCTAATTTTGTATTTCTTGCAATTTCAATATCTGTCATTTTTTTCACTCCTTTTTTATTTTTTTCATTTTTTCTTTTAAGATATTTTTCTATTGTTTCTCTACATTTTTTCTAAAGATATTTTTCATTCCCCCTTTTCTCTTTAATCTACAATCACTTGTCTATTTTCTAAGTATTCATTTAAATGTCCTAAAACAGAAACATCTAAATCTATTAGTGTATTTGGTAAATTATGTATATCAAACCATCTGCATTCTGTTACTTCATGGTCATTAAACTGTATCTCTCCTTCATATTCTTCACAAAAGAACACATGATTTATAACATAAACCTCATCTTGATTAGGATATACATGATGTGTTTTTTCTCCTGAAAATATTCCATATAACTGTGGATTTACTGGTGTTATATTCATTTCTTCTTTTAGTTCTCTATTTAATGCATCTAAATAGGTTTCTCCTAATTCCATTCCTCCGCCATGAATTCCCCAGTTTCCATCATCTGCTCGTTTTTGTAATAATATTTTATTGTCTTTACATATGATTAATCCTACTCCAGACATAGCGATTGGTTTATGTCCTATTTTTTCTCTAATATCTTTTATATAATTTTTCATATTTTATACATTCCTTTGTTTCTTATATTCTTGAAATACTGCGTAGTAGTCTTCACATTTATGTATCGAAATCTTTGATTTCGCTAACGCACACTTTTCTTAATTGTATAGAAAAAAAAACATCTTTATACAATTAATCCTGCTGCAACACCTATTAATGCTCCAACAAGCACTTGCACAGGAGTATGTCCTAAAACTTCTACCAATTTTTCTGATACTTGTACGCCTGTAAGTCCTGGTGTCTCTACCAATTTATTTAATAAAGCTGCTTGCTTTCCTGCTGCTCTTCTAACACCACAAGCATCATACATAACCACAAATGCAACCACAAATGATAAAGCAAATACAGCTGTATCTACACCTTCATATTTTCCAATCAATGTTGCCAAACTTGTAACAACTGCTGAATGTGAACTTGGCATTCCACCAGCACCTAAAATTCTTTTAAAATTAAATTTCTTTGTTTTTGCCAAATCATATAATAATTTGAATAATTGTATAGCAAACCACAATAATAGTGGTACATATATATATTTATTTTGAATAAATTGCATAAATCCATTCATGCCGTAAAATATCCCCCTTATACTTTATTCGGTTTCAAAGTTTTCTTCTTTCTTTTCACCGTTTTCATCATTTAGTAATATTGTTATTTTCTTTTCTGCATTTTCTAACATTTTGTTACATTCTTTTGAAATTTTCATTCCTTCTTCAAATTTTATAACAGAATCATCTAAATTTAAATTTCCATTTTCCAATTCATTTATAATCTTTTCTAATTCTTGAATTTGTTCTTCAAAACTCTTTTTCATGTTTGACTCCTATCCTTTTTTATATTTTAAATTATTGTGTAACTGTATTTGTAGATATATCTTCAGTTTGTTCTGTATTTGTTGTTTCTTCTACTGTATTCATCTTTGTTGTTTCATTTAAATCTATTTCATTAATACTGTTTTGATTTTTTCCGTGTGTCTTCTTGTTTACTATATAAACTATAGCAAGCCATCCCTATCATAATAACTAATAATATAATAGTAATTATCATTAGTACTTTTTCTTTTATTCCCATTGGTTTTATTCTCCTTATCTTAATAATTATATAATTTTTGCTTGTTTTTCTCCATCTTTTAATCGAATTGAAATGTTATCTTCTGTTTGCAAGTCTGTTATGCTTTTAACAATTTTTCCATCTTTTTCGATAATAGAATAGCCTCTGGTTAAGGTTTTTAATGGACTTAATGTATCTAGTTTTGATACTAATTCAATATATTTATTCTTATTTTTTTCTTTTATTTTATTAATTAGATTTTCTAACTGTTTTACATAAGAGTCAATTTTAATATAATTTTCTTGGATTCTTCTTGTTGGTTCTCTAAAAACAGAACTAGACATACATTTATCATATCGCAATTTCATAATTTCTAATTTTTTAGTTAATGCCATTTTTAATCGATTTTGATATGTATTGATTTTTTGTTTCACCTCATATATATCTGGTACAGCAAGTTCTGCAGCTGCTGATGGTGTTGGTGCTCTTAAATCTGCCACAAAATCAGATATTGAAAAGTCTGTTTCATGTCCCACTGCTGATATGATTGGAATTTTTGACTCATAAATACTATGTGCAACAATTTCTTCATTAAATGGCCATAAATCTTCTAAAGAACCTCCTCCTCTTGCTAAAATAATGACATCTGCTAATTGGTTCTTATTCATATATTCAATTCCTTCTGCAATTTTTTCTGCTGCGCCTTCCCCTTGAACAGGTACTGGTAACAATCGAATATATACATTTGGATTTCTTCTTGTTGATACATTAATAATATCTCTAATAACAGAACCTGTTTGAGACGTTAATACTCCAATTACTTTTGGCATCATTGGTATTTTTTGTTTATGACTTTGATCAAATAATCCTTTTTTTTCTAATTCTTCTTTTAGTTTTTGATATTTGGTATATAAATCTCCTAGTCCATCTTCCTCCATAACTTTTGCATAAATTTGATAAACACCATCTCTTTCAAATACAGAAACAGAACCCAATATATATACTTTCATACCATCTTTTGGTTCAAAATTTAATTTTTGTGCATAAGATTTAAACATAATACATTTAATCAAAGAATTTTCATCTTTTAATGTAAAATATAAATGTCCTGTATAATGATGTTTGAAATTAGAAATTTCACCCTTTATTAAAATGTTACTTAAATATTCATCATCTGCAATTTTATTTTTTATATATTTATTTAAATCTGTTACACTAATTGCCATTTCTGCATATTTCATATCATACTTCCTTTAACTTAAACTAGGGATATATTATAACATATCCCTGCCTTACATTATTTATTAACAATACTTGCCAATATTCCATTTACAAAGTTTTTTGATGAATCTTCTCCATATTTTTTAGCCAATTCTACTGCTTCATTAATAACTACCTTAAATGGTATATCTTTATATTGAATTTCATAAATGGCTAACTTTAATATAGATAAATCAATTCTAGAAATTCGATCAATTTTCCAATCTGATTTTAAATTTCTTTCTATTAATCCTAAAATCTCTTCTTTATGATTCTCAATTCCTAAAACTGCATCTTCTATATATTCTTTTGCTTCTTTATTTTCTATATTTTCGCTTTCAAAATATACATCAATTTGCTCTTTTAAATCATTATATTTTTGTATTTCTAAACTATAAATTAATTTAAAAGCACTTTCTCTGATAGCTGTTCTATTCATATCCATTCCCTTCTACATTTTATCTATAAAATTTTTTAATTTTGCTTTTACATCTTCTTTATTTCTTTGCACATAATTTCCAACAAATGCTCCTATTGCTATTACAACAATTGCTAGTATTAATTTGTCTAATCCTGTAATCAAAATTAGAATTGCTATTATTACTCCAATAATTGCTCCTCTAAATTGATTCCAAAAATCCTTAAAATTATTCATGCTTTCACAACCTTTCCTACCTTTAACCCAAAAATTGCGTTATCTTATTTCACATTTGTACGTCGAAATCTTTAATCTTATTAACGCATTCCTTTTTCTTATGCCTCTTGTGGTTTATCTGCAACTTTTTTAACAGTTATATTAACTTCATTTACCTCTAAATCTGTTGCCTTCTTAATTTTATCTTTTATACTTGTTTGAAGTTTTGCTGATAAATCTTTTATCACTGCTTCTGAGCTTACAACTAAATTTGCATATACTTTTACATTATTTTCTTTATCTAGCTCTACTCTTGTTGTCACATCTTCTGTACTCTCAAATCCTTTTGCTACAGAGTTTACTAAATTTTCAATTGTTTCTTTAGAAATCATTAATTTACCACTTTCATTTTCTAATAAAACACCTTGTCTTTCTTTAACTTGCTCTTTTGATGTTGATCCAAAGAATATACATTTAATAGAAAGTAATATAAATACAATACTAACTCCTAATATAACTTTGCTCCATATATCACTTGCAAGTGCACTATTTATAATTCCTCCAACAATTCCTGTATCTAGCCAACCAAATACTAGTAAACATGCTAAAACTGCAACTATTAACATTACATATGAATATATAACTAATGTGATTTTTTCTAAAACTTTCATTTTACTTCTTCTCCTTTATTTTTTCTTAACTATAATTTTTACTTACTACTTTTGTTGTTCATTCTTTTTTGTAAATCATTTTTTTATTTATAACCTTTTTTAATTTTCATCAGTATTATTTTCTTCTGTTGCTTCTTGCTCATCTTCTTTTTCATTCATAACTGCATCTGTATTAACACCTTGAACATGCACATTTACTTCTTCTACTTTTAATCCTGTCATATTCTCTACTGATTTTTTTACTCTGTTTTGTATTTCAAAAGCAACATCAGGTATTCTTGAACCATATTCCACAATAATGTTTACATCTATTTTAGCTTTATCCTCATCAATTTCTACTTTAATTCCTTTTGCCAAATTTTTCTTTCCACTTAATACCTCTGTAATTCCTCCAGCAAATCCTCCTGACATTCCAGATACACCTTGTACCTCTGAAACAGCAACACCTGCTATAACTGCTACAACATCGCTTGATATTTGAATACCTTCATTTTCTGTTTTTATTTCTTCGTCTAATTCTACAACTTCCCCATTTTCTACATTCTTATTTTCTTCACTCATATGAATTCCTCCTTTTTTGTCCAACATGATCTTTTTCTTATAAAAGAAAAAGATATACTTAAAATTCTATATAAGTATATCAATTTTTTCTTAAATTTACAACCATTTTCACAATATTTACACTTTTTTAAGAAATTGAACATTAGGGACGTGTCAAATCGTTCAAAAACTGAATAAAAGGGACAGACCTCTAAGAAATAACAATTATCATATCCTTTATCATATATATTTCTTAAAGCCTGTCTTTTTGTTTATTCAAAAACATCAAATTCTTGTATAGGATTTCCCCTTAAATAATCTTGTATTGTCATTCTTTTGGCATTTTCGCCTTGTATCTCTAAAACTTTTAAGATACCATCTTTGCATTTTACAAATATACCATCTTTAGGATCTGATACAATCACTGTACCATTTGTTAAAAAACCTAAATTCTCTGCATATATTTCATCTTCGCCTGCTACTTTTACTTTCCAAAATTTTATCTTTTTTCCATTCAAAAATGTATAGGCTCCCATGATAGGATTTAATCCCCTAACCAAATTTTTAATTTCTTCAGCTGTTTTATGGTTCCAATCAATTTTTGCCATATCTTTTGATAACATTGGTGCGACTGTAAAATCTTTTCCTTGTTTTTCTCTTGGAGCTATTCCTTTTTCAATTTGGTTTAACGTTTCTACCAATAACTTTCCTCCAATTACTTTTAATCTATCCCATAACTCTCCTGTTGTTTCTTCTTCACCAATTTGCACTTCTTGTTTTAAAATCATATCTCCTGTATCCATTCCAATATCCATATACATAGTTGTAACACCGGTTGTTTTGTCTCCATTTAATACTGCCCATTGAACTGGTGCTGCTCCTCTATATTGAGGTAATAATGATGCATGAACATTAATACAACCATATGGTGGGATATCTAATATTTCTTTTGGTAAGATTTTTCCATAAGCTACTACGCAAATAACATCAGGTTGTAATGCTTTTAGCTCATTTATAAATTCTTCATTATTTTTTACTTTTTCTGGTTGATAAATTGTTAAATTCTTTTCTATTGCAAATTCTTTTACAGGACTTGGAATCATTTTCATTCCTCTTCCTTTTGGCCTATCTGGATTTGTTACCACACCTATAATTTCGTGACCTGCTTCATAAATTGCTTTTAAACTTTCCTCCGCAAAATCAGGTGTTCCCATAAATACAATTTTCATACTTTTCTCCTTTTCTTATTGTATAGAAAAAATCTGCTTTTCTTATTTTTCTGGTTCAATATACTCTAAAGTTCCTGGAATAATTTTATCAATAAATAATTCTCCTTCTAAGTGGTCAAGTTCATGTGAAATAGCTTGTGCCAATAACTCTTTTGCTTTTACTCTCATTCGTTTTCCCTCTCTATCTGTATATTCTGCTACCACTTCTGCTGGTCTGATTACTTTTGCAAATTCATTTGGAAAACTCAAACATCCTTCATCTACTTCTTGTTCTCCTTTTGTTTTTATGATAACAGGATTAATCAATACAATTAGCCCATGGTCATCATATAAATCAATTACCACAATTCTTTTTAATACACCTACTTGAACAGCAGCTAGTCCTACTCCATTATATTTATGCATGGTTTCTATCATATCATCAATTAAAGCTTGTATTTTTTCGCTTGCAATATCTTCTTCTGGAACTTCTCTTGATTTTTTCTTTAGAATTTCATCTCCTTGATATCTTAAATTTCTAATTGCCATCTATATTCCTTCCTTTCGTTAACTCATATTGTTTGGATTGATATCAATTGCAATCCTCGTATCTTTTATATTTTCCTGATATATATCTTTTAAACAAGCATTTAAAATTTCATTTGCCTCTTCTGTCATCTTTCCTTTTATGATAATTCTCCAACGATATCGATTTTGAATCTTATCAATTGGACAAGGCATTGGTCTTAAAACTTTAAATTCTTGTTTGTTTAATCTTTGCTCTAGATACTGATATATTTTTTCAGATACATTTTTTATCTCTGCCTCTTGATAACTATTTAATCCAATCAATATTATATCGCAAAATGGCGGATATTTCAACTGTCTTCTTAGAGCAATCTCTGTTTCATAAAATAAATCATAATTCTGTTTTTGTGCACAAATAATACTAAAATTATCTGGATTATATGTCTGGATAACAACTTTTCCTGGTAGATTTTCTCTGCCAGCTCTTCCAGCCACTTGTGTTAAAATTTGGAAAGTTCTTTCATTTGCTCGATAATCATCAATATTTAAAGAACTATCTGCTGCAATAACACCAACTAATGTCACATTTGGAAAATGATGTCCTTTTACTACCATTTGTGTTCCAATCAAAATATCAATATTCTCATTTTTGAATGTATTTAAAATCACTTCATGTGAATTCTTTTTTGTCACTGTATCGATGTCCATTCGAATGGTTGAGGCTTCTGGAAATTGTTTATGAATTTCTTGTTCTAACTTTTGCGTTCCAGTTCCAAAATATCGAATTTTATCACTATGACATTCTGGACAAACCGTAACAATATTTTCTTCATGTCCACAATAATGACATTTTAATTTTCTTTCATAACTATGATATGTCATGCTAATATTACAGTTAGGGCATTTTACCGTATACCCACAATTTCTACACATGATAAATGTAGAATATCCTCTTCTATTTAAAAATAAAATGGTTTGTCTTTTTTGCTTTAAATTTTCTTCAATACTACTATATAACTCCATACTAAGCATTGAACGGTTTCCATTTGCCAATTCTTGTTTCAAATCAATAATTTCTACTTTTGGAAGTGAAGATTGATTGGCCCTTTTGGTAAGTGTTAATAGTTTGATTTTGGTATTTCCAAATTCATCTTCATCTGTCGCATGATAGAAAGTTGTCATATCTGGTGTTGCACTTCCTAACACCAATGGTGCTTGATTTTCTTTTGCTAAGACCTTTGCAATTTCTTTAGCATTATACCTTGGATTGGTTTCTGATTTATAGGAACTATCATGTTCTTCATCTATAATAATGATTCCGATATTTTCAATTGGTGCAAATATAGCAGACCTTGCTCCTATAACAATTCTTGCCTTTTTTTCTCGTATTCTTTCCCATTCATCATGTCTTTCACCAATAGATAATTTACTATGTAAAATGGCAATCTCTTCTTTTCCAAATCGTGAAATAAATCTGTCTAGCATCTGTGGTGTCAACGATATTTCTGGGACTAGTACAATCGCATTTTTACCAATGTTCAATACTTTTTCAATTAATTGTAGATACACTTCTGTTTTTCCAGAGCCTGTGACACCATACAATAGAAATTGCTTATATTCTTTTTTATCAATTGCTTCTTCAACACTTTTATAGGCATTTTCTTGTTCTTCTGTTAGATTTAGTTTATATGTTTTTTCACAATCTCTTCCTAATAGTGGATTTCTTTCAACCTTTTTTTCTACAATTTCTAAATAACCATTCTTAACTAAAGTATTGACAATTCCTCTTGAACAATCTGTAAACATTTCAATTTCTGGTACAGTTGCTCCTTCATTGTCTTTTATAAAGTTCAATATTCTTTTTTGTTTTTCTGATTTTATCTTTTCAGTTTCTATTTCAAATTCAATCTCTTCTATATCTTTTTTTAAATATACACAATTAATTGTTTTATCTTGAATTCTTTTTTCTTTATTTTTATTTCTTGTTCCTGGTGTTAACATTAATTTGATACAATCAGACACATTACAGAAATATCTTTTTGCCATCCATTTTGCTAAAGCTATTTGTTTATCTGTTAAATTTTCTTCTAATTTTGCAATATCTTTTACTTCAAAAGCTGATGTTTCCTTGATTCCTACTACAAATGCTTCTGTTAGTTTTCCACCATTACCAAAAGGAACTAATACTTTGCTTCCTACTAATATTAGTTCTTCTAATTCCTTTGGTATGTTATAGTCAAAGGTTCTATTTAATTTTTTTGCTCCTCTATTGATAATAACTTCTGCTACCATGAATACTCCTTCAAAATTATTTTTTATGTTATTACAATTTTTATTTATTATATATTATTATTTATATCATACACCTTCGGTTATTTCAACTTAAATTTCTACATAAACTTTATTCAGTGATAAAGATATTTACTATTAAACGAGTTCTTGTATATTTATTTTTATAAATGACGAATGTAATTGGAGTGCTTGTAGCCTTTCTTAATAGAAAAGAACTACTCTTGATTTTAATCAAAAGTAGTTCATTAATTTCTAAGCTGTTTCTTTTTCTTCATTTTCTGGCACTTGTCTTTTTTTCTTACCTTTTTGTTGTTTTTGTTTATTCGTATTAATAATAATATCTGGTGCTTCATTATCTAATATTGTTTGTTTTGTAATAATACATTTTTCAATATTTGGATTTGATGGAATATCAAACATGATATCTCTCATTCTTTCCTCAATAATTGAACGCAATCCTCTTGCCCCTGTTTTTCTTTCTATTGCTTTATCAACAATAGCACCTAACGCATCTTCTTCAAATATTAATTCTACCCCATCAATTTCAAATAATTTTTGATATTGTTTAATTAATGAATTTTTAGGTTCTTTCAATATTTCGATTAATGCATTTCTATCTAATTCCTGTAATGTAGCCACAATTGGTAATCTTCCAATAAATTCTGGAATTAAACCAAATTTTAGCAAATCTTGTGGTAATAATTCTTTAAAAACTTCATATTGACTAATATCTTTTGTACTTTCAATTTTAGAACCAAATCCGATAGATTTTTTTCCTGTTCTATCTTTTATGATATTTTCTAGTCCTTCAAACGCTCCTCCACAAATAATTAGTATATTTTCTGTATTAATTTGTATTAATTCTTGATTAGGATGTTTTCTTCCTCCTTGTGGTGGTACTGATGCTATGGTTCCTTCTATAATTTTTAATAAAGCTTGTTGAACACCTTCTCCACTAACATCTCTTGTAATTGATGGATTTTCTGATTTTCTAGTGATTTTATCAATTTCATCTATATAGATAATACCCTTTTCTGCTTTTTGCACATCTCCGTCTGCTGCCTGAATTAATTTTAATAAGATATTTTCAACATCTTCTCCAACATATCCAGCTTCTGTAAGTGTTGTTGCATCTGCGATTGCAAATGGAACATCTAAAATTCTTGCTAAAGTTCTTGCCAATAGTGTTTTTCCACATCCTGTTGGACCTAATAATAAAATATTGCTTTTTTGAATTTCTACATCATCATCTTTTGTTGTTGCTTCCTCATGTGCAATTCTTTTATAGTGGTTATATACTGCAACAGATAATGTTTTTTTCGCATCTTCTTGCCCAATCACATAGTCATCTAATACTTTTTTGATTTCTCTTGGGCTTGGAATATCATTTAATTCGTTTAATGTATATCCTGCTTTATCATCATCATACAATTCTGCTTCTATAATACTATTGCAAAGGTCTATACATTCATCACAAATATATACACCTGGACCTGCAACAATCTTTCTAACATTTTCTTGTGCCTTACCACAAAATGAACATCTTACACTTTTTGGTACATCATTTTTTGCCATTTCATTCTCTCCTTAATTTTAAAATCTCTTATATTATATTAAATTTAATAGTTATTATACACTAATTTTTATCTATTCATTCTATAATAAAAAGATTTTATTTATTTTCTTTTGTCCATAATTCCATCTATTAATCCATATTTTAAGGCTTCTTCTGCTGTCATGTAATTATCTCTTTCTGTATCTTTTTGGATTTGCTCAACTGTTTGACCTGTTCTTTCACTCAAGAATTTATTTAATTTTTCTCTTGTTTTTACTAAATGATCTGCATGAATTTTTATTTCTGTTGCTTGACCTGAAAGTCCGCCACCACCAATTAATGGTTGGTGAATTAAAATTTCTGCATTTGGTGTTGCAAATCTCTTTCCTTTTTCTCCTGCTGCTAAAAGAGCTGCTCCCATACTAGCTGCCATTCCTATACAAATGGTTGATACTGGGCATTTGATATAATTCATTGTATCTATAATTCCCATTCCGTCTGTAATAGAACCTCCTGGTGAATTTATATATAAATTGATATCTTTATCTGGATCTTCTGATTCTAAGAATAATAGTTGTGCAATAACTAAACTTGCTGTAGTTGCATTTACATCTTCTCCTAAAAAGATTATTCTGTCTTTTAATAATCTTGAGAAAATATCATAAGATCTTTCTCCTTTACTTGTTTGTTCTATAACATAAGGTACTAAACTTGCTTTTTCTAACATATAAAATTCCTCCTTAAATTTTTTATATCTAATTTATCATTATTGTCAAAGTTGTATGCTATAATTTTTACATCTTGGTTATGTCATTTCTAAATTCTCTTAATATTTTTTATTATATTTTCTTTTTGACAATCATAATAACTATATGCTACCTAACCATAATTGTCAAAAAAGCTGGGGTTAAAATTTAACTATAACATTTAACACCCCAACCTTTCATTATTTTATTCTATTTTATTTTTGCATTTTCTACTAAAAATTCAAGCGCTTTTTCTGATTCTAATCCTTGTTTGATATAATTTCTTACATTTTCATTTTTTAAGAATTCTTCATCATTTTCTCTACCATAATTTTTAGCCATTTCTTTTATTTTTTCATCTACATCAATGTCTGCTACCTCTATTTTTTCAGCTTTGATAACTGCTTCAATTGCTAAACGAGATTTAATTGCGTCAGTTGCTTGAGGCTCATATTCTTTTTGCATTTCTTCTCTTGTTTTTCCCATCATTTGAAGATATTGGTCTAATTTTAA
>CALXXJ010000036.1 GCA_944392665.1 uncultured Clostridia bacterium
AATGCGAAAATATATGAAAATATAATTAATAAAAACATTAATTTTCTAAGAAAAAAATTTTTATTCGTTACCACTGATATTTTCTGACACGTTTTGACAAAAAACAGAAAATGTGGTAAAATAATAGGTAGAGCATGAGAAAACAATTATGAATATATTGTTTTGAATCTCATGATATAGTTCTAAAAAATAAAAAAAGGAGGATTGTATTATGAAAAGGAGTTTATTTATAAGTATAAAGAAATTATTGGCAATTATGATTTTAGTAGTTATGGTAGCAATACCAGTAACAAGTCAAGCAGCATTTAGTTTTTGGCCTTTTGGAAACAGGGACAATGTAAACACGGCTGTAGATAATAAGTATAGCGATATTAATGATTATAAATCATTCTTAAATGATTCAAAAAGCTACTTACAAGGCATTGACGAAAACATGAGTATTGAAGACATGAAAATCAATATTATTGATAAAATTACGGAACTTCAAGAAAATTATAGTGATTCAAGTGCTATTCCGTATATATCAAACAAAATTTTAAATGAAACAATTTCATCTGACGAAACAGATTCTAGTAGCTTCTTAGATTCTATTAAATCTGTAATTCAATCTGCACTAGGAGATACAAGTATAGCTTTAAACAGCTTAGAGCCAAATGTTGTTGTTGATGATATGGTTGCAACAACTGCTGGTAAATTATCAGGAGAAGCATATGCAGTTAATCTAAGTGGTAATATCTACTATGCTAATCCAGATGCAAATGGTAATCCAACTTCAAACAAATGGGTTGTTTTAGTACATGGATTTATGATGAATGGACAAGCAATGGCAGATGCAGTTGGTAGTATGTATATCGATCAAGGATTTAACATATTAGCACCTGACTTAAGAGGATTCGGAAATAGTGGTGGTAACAAAGGTAAAGGTGGTATGGGATATTTAGATAGCCTTGATGTTTGGGATTGGTTAACATATCTAAATGAACACTATACATGTGATGAAGTTATTGTTCATGGTGTATCATTAGGTGGTGCTACAACATTATTCTTATCAGGAATAGAAGTAGATGGTAAAACACTTAAAGATCAAAATGTTATCGGATTAGTAGATGATTGTGGATATACATCTATGACAGGAATTGTAACAGACTTATTAAATAATTTAGGAAGTAATGAATTAGTAGCAAAAATCCTTGGTATATTTGATGTAACAGATTTATCACAAGTTATTAGTAGAGATACAATCAAAGACATGTTAATCAATCAAGTAGATGTTGGTTTAACAGAAGAAAACTTTGATGAACATGAAAATGCATTAGCAAGCTTAGAAAAATGTCAATTACCAATACTAATTATACATGGTACAAGTGATACAACAGTACCTTTTGAAAATAGTACAAGAGTATATGAAACAGCAATGAATAACCCTAACATTCCTTATGTTCAAAGATTTGAAGCTGAAGGAGAACAACATGCATTTATCATCTTAGGTGCCAAAGAAAATGTATATGAAGGACATGTAGATAACTTTATTGCACAAGCTGAAAAGATTGCTAATGGTGAACATGTAGATAAAGTATCAGATTATCAAGAAGAAGAAGCTGGAAAAACCTCATTAATTGGTGGATTAATTAAAGCTTTAAAATTAATTAAAAATATGTTTAGCTTCTAATAATAGAATATTATAAAAAAGATACTTCTCTTCGAAGAAGTATCTTTTTTTAGTGTTGACATTTAGCCTCTTTTTATAGTATACTTAATAGTAGTGAAGTTAAAAAAATTATACTTATCAAAATATATAGATTTTACAAATATAATTATATAGAAAAAAATAGTTAATTAATCTATCTATGCTTTCTGTATAATAAACTAAGGATAAACAAGAAAGGATTCGTTCAATATGTATAAATTTTATAGAAAACTATTTATCATTATTTTTATATTTATGTTTTTATTATTTAACCTACTCTCTCCGGTACTTGCTGTAACAGCCAGTGAGAAACAAGAATTGTTAGAATTATTAAATGAATATGAAGGAGACTTAGGAAATTTAATTGAGTTTAAGTTAATAGTAGATAAAACTTACACAGATTTACATTCTGTATCTAGTGTAGATGATTCCCTAAAGGAAACTTTAAGAGCAGACATTGATATGTTAGATACAGTTACAGATTTAAATCCTTTAATTTTAACCGCTTTAAAAGTTGAATTAAATTCACAAGTTGATAAACTAGACAATAGTCTTTTAGGAGAAATGCAAGAAGAAATCGCTATTATAAAAGAATGGTCTGATCAAAAAGCAGCAGAGCTTGGATATACAGATACACCAAATAATAATGAGGATATAAATCAAAATCAACCAAATGAAGATATAAATCAAAACACACAAACCACTACTTCTTTACCTCAAGAAATCCAACAAGTAGCAACATCTCTTCCCTATGCAGGTACAGGTAGTATTATAATTGGATTTATTGTTTTACTAATAATAAGTGCAATTATTTCAATTATTCGATACAAACAATTAAAAGATGCAAAATAATTAAAAATAAATAGTTGAGATAGATTAAAGATTTCTATCTCAACTATTTGTTTTATATAATAAAATAGAAATTATATTTTTTTACCAAAATGAAAGATATTTTTTATTTTATTGATTATTTTTACAAATAAAGATTCCTTATATTCTACTAATGATGTTTCTTTTGGAATGCTCTCTTGCTCATCAGTCACTTCTATAGTTTCATTTTTCTTATGTTTGAATAAATTATCATAACTATATTTTTCATCTTCTTGTTTTGTATTATTCACATATGTCTGTTTCAAATTTATTTTTTCGTTTTCATCTTCACACCAATATTGCAAATTTAGAGCAGCTATTAAGGATAGACCTTCTTGTGAAATCATATCCTTTGTAATTTTTTGACTAGCATCAAATTTAGGATTATAATTTATATCTCTATTTTCTTTAATCGTATTATAAATTGAAGTAGGAATTTTTGCGATATAACTATCTCCTAAAGCATTTATAAAACTATAAACTTCTGAATATGCTTTTGGAAACTGTACTGAACTTATCATTTTCTTTACCTTCCTTCATCCGTTTTCTTTACTTCAGAAATATGTTGTTGAATCTCTGAAGTTTTTTGTTTATCCATAACAGCTTTTACCATACCTTGGAGATCTCTTGAGCTTACTGCTGTTCTTGAAACATCTATTGCTGATGACAATAATTCTACCCCTTGATTTAATTGGTGTTCGACATTTCTTGTTGCATTTACACCATCTCTAACGGCAATTGCATGTTGAATAGGTGGTATATTTCTTTCAGGATTTTGATTTTTTCCGCTAACAATAGCATTTCCTACATTTTCTTCATATAAGAATTCTAATACATCATTTGCTGATACCTTATGAATTTCATCAGGATTTTGTGGATTTTTCCATTTTTTATCTTCTGCAACAATAGATTGTATATTTAAATCTGGCCTCTTTTGCTGTAATTGAGAAATTGCTTCATCTCTGGATATTACAAGTTGTCTATCTATAAGGCCATTATATAATTCATTTAATCCCTTATTTGTAAAAGAAGCTATAAAAGCTGATACCAATTGTTGATTTGTATATAAGTCCCTCTCATTTCCTTGATATTTGCTTCTAAATTCTTCTGGAATCTGTTCTATATTGGAATAGAAAAATTGAAAAGTTGTTTTCATTTTCCATCCATTATCATTTTTTTGATTTATATCTGATAATGTTTCTGTTTGAATATTCCCCTCTTTATCTTGTGAAACTCTTGATAATTCTCCTTTGATAAAGGCATCTTGATATTTTGCTTTTGTTACCCACAAAGTAGCAAGCATAGGATCCATTCCATAACTTTCTTGTAGAAATTGACTATATGCTTTTGAAGTTTCGTTTACTTTGGTTTGTCTATCTGGAGTCGTCATAGGCATTTTTTGAGCTTTCCTCATCTTATTAAATAAAGAAATACCTTCTACTTCTGGTGGAGTTATTTCGTGATTTTTTGGTATTTCACCTTTATTAACAGCTTTATCAAAAAAATCAACTACAGATTTTCTGCCATCTAGTTTCATCTCACCATTATTCATTACAAAACATTTTCTAGCTATTTCAGCTTGCATCTCTGCTACCTTTACATCTAATTGCTTAAATAAGTTTATTTTTATCTTTTCTGGCATGCTATTTATATTTCTTAATTGCTCTTTTAGGTTTTGCTTACTTTTTGCTCTTTGTTCTAAATATTGTTTTTTATCGGCTTCTGAAGATAATCCATCATACATTTCTTTCTCTCTATCTGTTAATTGCATTTCATTTAGTCCTAATAAACCTTGCTCTTCAGGTGATAAATCATCTATAGATATGACACTTTGCTTTAATAAATCTAACAAATCTTGAGGAATATAAGCAACTTTATCGGCTAACCTTACCGCTTTTTGTTCAACTCCTTTTGGCTCTTCCCCTACCCTACTTGTACTATGTGCTAAAATACCTGTCTTTATATATTGAATTGCTTGCTCATTTAACACATATCCATTATCTTGTGCAAAATCTTCTAATAATTTGGAACCAATTATGGCACTTGTCTCATTGTGTTCATAACACATTGTCTCTACGTCAGCATCTCCAGCTTGTCTAGTATATTCTTCTCCGAACAATACTTTTCTCTTAGTTTTATAATCTTGTGTCGCTTCAAATCTTTCCATTTCATTTCCAAGTGCACCTTCACCATCATGTCCAAAAGGCGTATGACCTAAATCATGCATATATCCTAATGTTTTGGCTAATAATCCTGATACCTTCGCATCTATTTCACTTTTTCCATCAAATTTTGCTTTTTGTGATGCTAAATTTTCTGCTACAATAGCGACTCCTTCAGAATGTGCCCCTCTTGTTGTTACATCATTTACAATTTCATTATATACTTGTGTATTAAAAAATATTTTTGCTAATTCAGGAGAAGTTCTTAACATTTGAGAAAAATCTTCACAAAATTGAAGTCTTTCTTCTGCCGATAATTTTTTACCATTTATTTTTTCTACTCCATCCCAAAAGCTTAACTCTTCATTCATTTGTATTTTCCTCCATATTATCTTTCAAGTTCATCTGTACCTATATATTCGTAAACCCCTTCTAGTTTATCATCTCCAGCAAATCTAATAAATGTATCTAAATCTGAATATATTTGACGTTCTTCTGCTTCTCCCATTTTTTGATTACTTTCAGGAATAGATTTTACCATTTCCTTGATTTTTTGACTTTGCATTGGAACACCTGCTTCTATACTAGATTGTTCTACATCCTTAGAAACTGTATATAATAAGTCAACTTGATTAATTTTGGAAGCTTCTTCTATTAATTTAACATCTTCTATGGTATCACCACAAATTTGTGCAATTTGAACTTCTGGTGTCATTGATTTTTGATTACTATCAAATAATTCTTTTAAAAGTTGATCAAATTCAGGTGTAATGACATTTCCTGATTGTACTAAATCATATTCTACATAATTTCTTGCTAAATCAGATTCTGCAATATTTAGTCCATGTTCTTTTAAGTATTGCATAATCACTCTTTTTCCTTCTTTTCCATAAGCGGGAAAATATGCTCCTTGGCACATTGTTAATATTTCAGCTATATCGACATTTAATCCAAGTGCTCGTGCTACATTTCCAGCCATTGTTTTGGCAACTTGCTGATATCCTTTTTCACTTCTATCACTTCTATATTCTGCCTTACTTTGTAATGTGTTCCACATTTTTGACATACTTACACCAATGTTTAATTTTTCATAATATTTATCTAAATTCTTCACTTGCATCAAATTTATCATTATTAGATACCACCTTTGTATTGTAATTATACATTATAAATATATCATATAAAAAAAAGAAATACAACGATATAATTATTTATTCCTGTTACAATTTGTTAACATTTTAATTACAAATAGATTGCAAGCATAAATTTACTTCTATCTTCTGATTCATCTTCATTGGCAACAATAAGAAAATAACAAAAAAGAAGAAATTCTATCAAGTAAAATTCCTTCTTTTTAATTTAATATATTAGAAAATAAAATTACATATTTTTATTTACGTTTTTCCTTAAAGCTATATAACTAGCAAGCATCAAAACAAGTGTCATTAATATCATAATCAAAATTACATGTATCATATGTTCTGATGTGAATGTAAAATAATCTTCTGGTTCCACTTCTGCCATTGGATTAATTGTTTGCACAATATGAGTTAAATCATTTAAGTTAACACTTGTTCCTAATCCTTCTACTGACCACCTACATAGTATAAAATTAGAAACAAATTCTCCAACTCCTTCTAATTTAAACAACATTCCAGAAAATAACAATTGCGGAACGAGTATTAGAGGAATAATAGACATTGCTATATTTGAATTTTTTACAATTGCAGAAATACATAATCCTAATGCAGCCGCGGACAATATTGATAAGAAACATATAATTTGAATATCCCAATAAGAATCTATCAATATACTGTTAGAAGAACTACCTACAATCTCTTGGAAAATATATACCATCAAAGTTGACTGTATAAATGCCAGTATTCCTTGTACAATAAATTTTGATAATAAGTAAGTTGATAATTTTAAATCTGACATATGTTCCTTTTGTAAAATAACTTTTTCCTTACAAATTTCTTGAACTGAATTCATTAATCCCAGCCAGATGGATGCACATCCTAAAGAAAATAGAATTGCTTTTGTATCATCATAACTCGAATACAAATCTTCAGTAGAAACAATTGTCAATAATACAGCAACAATCGGTGCTTGTGCAAATAATAAAATTAGTTGTTGCACATCATTTGCTATTAATTTTATATATCTCCTAATTAAAGTTATTAATTGTTTAACAAATGATTTCTTCTTATGCGGAACTTTATTTCTTTTCTTAATTTCGGTATGACTAACGGTTTCTTTTCCATATACGGCTGTAAATTTTTCATACCATTCTTCCATATTTTCGTTTAATAATGTATAAATATCTACAAAATCATCTACCCCAAAGAAATCTAATGCTTCTTGTGGTTTTCCATAAAAGCATAAGTGACCACCTTTTCCAAAAAATGCAACTTTATCACATAGGTGTAAATTTAATGTATTATGTGTAACAAGAATAATTGTCTTTCCCATTTTAGACATTTTTTGTAAAGTTTTCATAACACTTCTTTCTGTATCTGGATCCAATCCACTTGTTGGTTCATCTAAAAAGAATAAACTTGGATCAGCTATTAATTCTGTAGCTATACTTGCTCTTTTTCTTTGTCCGCCACTTAATTGTCGAATATATGAATTTTCAAATTCTGTTAATTGAACAATCTCTAAAACTTCTTTAATTCTTTGTGCTCTTTCTTTTTTTGTCGAAGTTTCTGGCATTCTTAATTTTGCTGTATATTTTAACATATCATGAAGTGTTAAATTAGAATATACAATATCTTCTTGTGGCACATATCCTATATTATATTTTAAACTCTCATAATTCTCATATAGATTTTCTCCATTTAAAAGAACTAGCCCAGATGTAGGTGTATCTACACCACTAATACATTTCATAAAAGTAGATTTTCCAGCGCCTGAACCTCCAACAAAAGCTACAAACTCAGAAGGTTTTACATGCATACTAACATGAGATGAAATCTCTTTTGTTTTAAATCGAATACGTACACGTTTTACTATATCGATTGCATCTAATTGCACTCCTCTTTTGTATATCTGATAAAACAGTTTATTATTATAAAAAACACATTTAGAATTTCCTATAACAATGACATCTAAATCACGTAAACTCATATCTTGAGATGAAGGAATTTTAATTCCATTAACAAAAGTTCCATTTAAACTACCTTCGTCTTTTATGGATATTTTATTTCCTATTTTACTGATAGTAGTATGTTTTTTTGCTACTCCATTAGGAGGTAGAATCACATCACAACCTCCCCCACTTCCTAATGTATTACTTCCCAATTGCAAAGGGTAACTTTTCCATTCATCTAAAGTTTGACCGATAGACATAATAAATAAAATGCTATGGGACATATCAGAAAAAGAAGGATTCACAATTTTTATAAATCCGCCTTCTGATAAATATATATCATTAAATGGTCTGTTATTATTACTAATCATAGAATATTCTTTGCTTGTGTTCACAGCTAAAATTCCATATTCTGTTACTTCAAAATAACCTTGTTCAAAGTCTATATTCTCTGAATTAATAACAATATCATTATCTTCATCTCTTCCGAAAGTGAAAAAGGTTTTTTTATATTCTGAAAGATTTATTGTTGTCATATTATCTTCATAAAATATAGTTAAAAAATAATTATCTTCTGTCTGTGCTTTTCTTTTAAAACTTTCGAAATCACTGTATTCCTCATTTCTATTTTTCATATGTGTAATTAGGCTCCCTGTAATTTTTTTATATTTTATATTTTACCATGTCTGTAAAATGATTTCAATATTAAAATGTGAACTTTTATTTTTTATCAAAAATTGTTTTAAATACCCCTTGATCAATTAAGTTGGCAAATATATTTTTAATAATAATTAAAGCAATTGGTCCTAATAATAATCCAATAACTCCAGTTATTTTAAATCCTGTATACATAGCAATCAATGTAAATATTGGATGAACACCAATATTTTTGCTAACCAATTTAGGCTCTAAAAATTGTCTTACAATAGACATGATAATAAATAAAGTAACAATGGCAATTCCTAAAGATAAATCACCATTTAGCCCAGAAATAATAGCCCATGGAATCATAACCGTTCCAGAGCCTAAAATTGGAAGAGCATCAACAAAACCAATAAATAGTGCCATTAATAAAGGATACTGAACATTAAATTTTAAAAAAGATAATATATATAGTCCTATTAAAGAAATAATAAATGAAACTAAAATCAATGTTGCTTCTGCTTTTAAGTATCCTCCTAATGTTTGAATTAAATCTTTTAAATGTGTACTTAATTTTTTTACCCATGTTTTTGGTAAGTGGTATTCTACTTGGTCTAAAATATATATTTTATCCACACATATAAAATATAAAGCTAAAATTGTAATTCCGACACATATTGCTATTTCAGGTATTTTGGTAACAATATTAATTAAACCATTTAAAGCATTTCTTAACCAATTAGATATGGTTTGTAAAAAATCGCCACTTGATTCTTGAACAATTGTTAATATTTCATCTGACAGTTTTATTTTATCAAAATGAAATTGTTCAAGAAATCCTTGTAATTGAATAGATGCTTTGTCTACATAGTCATTTAATCCTTGTAATAAGCTAGAAGATTCTGAAAATAGAGTAACAATAATCCAAGACAAAATTCCTAAAATAATAGCTGATACAAGAATAAAAATAATAATAGAGCCAGTCCTTCTAGTTAATTTTGTCTTTCTCATAATAAATTTTATGAGAGGTTCTATGATTAATGAGATAATAAATGCCACTAAAAAAGGCATATAAAAAATAGATAATTTTAATGCCAAATACAAACCAATTATCAATAATGCAACATATATGATATTTTTTAATACTCTTGTCCAATATGGTATGTTTATAATCATCTCTCCCCTCCCTTTGTATTTCTGTAAAAGATGAAATTTTTCTACTGCAAAGGTTTAGCCGATTTTACTGTAATAGTTTTCTTATTGATACCTTATTATTATATGTATCTTCTAAAATTAATATACTTATGTAAAAGCCAGGTATTATATTATATTTTTTTATGTATTATATGTGCAAATGGAAGAATATTATAAATTCTTGCAGTATCAAGTAGGAGAATCTCAAACTTGCTTTGAGAGGTGCCTGCTTGTTACTGTTAGAATTTGTTTATTCTGCAATGCTAGCCATATAATGCATAAAAAAATATAATATAATACCTGGCTTAACAAGTGTTACTTTATTCGTAAAATTATCTTATTCTGCATTTTTATTTGTATCACAATCACAAACATCTTCAAATGTAATACAAATTTCTCTATCATCTAATTTGGCTCTATTTTGTGCAATATCTCCTAATGTTAATATACCAATTACTTTTTTATTATTATCGCAAACAGGTAATCTTCTTACTTTGTTTGTTCCCATTTTGTTTTCTGCATTTGCCATATCTTCATCTTCTTCACAAGTACATACATTTGTTGTCATGATATCACTTACAGGTGTTGATTTTACATCTTTATCACAAGCAACTGTTCTTAAAATAATGTCTCTATCTGTGACAATACCACACAAGCAGTTATTGTTATCACAAACAGGTATTGAGCCAATATGGTTTTGGCACATTAATTTTGCCACTTCATTTATTTTAGTTTCTGGCTTTACAGAACAAACTTCTGTGCACATACAATCTTTAACCTTCATTTTCTTTACCACCTTTCAAAATTTCTCATTTTTATTTTTTGCATTTAAAAAATTTTTATTCATATATCTGCCAAGTCTCAAAAATAATCTTCATATTGATTACAGAAATTTTTGACTTACATTTTGTTATTTTGAAAAGTTGGTAAATTTTTCATTTTTTATTGTATAGGAAAACCAGTTTTATTTTGATACATTTACATTTTTCTTATACTACAAGATTAATATTCATATATATCATATAAAGGTTGATAATTTCTAGGCATGATTGGTGGTCTCATTGGTGGACGTGGATTGTGTGGTGGTCTTGGTGGAAAATGATTATGACGTCTTCTTAGTAGTTCTCTAATTAATAAGATTTTGATCAAGTCTCTTAAATTATTATTTCTAGGACTTATTCTACTTTCTGTTTCTATATTTCTATTTTCTACTTCTTGCTTTTCAGAATTTTTCTTTTGAATTTCCTCTTTTGATATTTCGTTTCTGTTTTGCATTCTATTCATATTTGTTGTAGAAATTGTATTTCCTAAATTAATATTAACATTAATCTGATTATTATCTTCTATTGCTAAATAAATTTCATCTGTCATTTGTTCAATCTCTTCCCTGCTATTTGCTGTCATATTCCTTTCACAAGCTTTTTGAACCATTGGATATATAATTTTATATATCTCGGGATAAAAGTCTTCTAAATCATTTCTCATGCTTATTTGAGATGGATTTGAATATTCATTTTGATACATTTGATTTTGATTCATATTTGCTGTACTTGGATATCCTAAAACACTTCTTATGTACTCTTCATATTGGTTATCATACATTTTAATTCCTCCTTATTTATTTTATACAAGATATGTTGATAACCTCTAAAAGGTGCATAATATTTAACTTTTTCATAATTTTGTGATATAATGTAGGTATATACAGGAAGGGGCTACTCTAATAAAAGGAGGGTTTTATATGCATTTTCATCATGCTGAAGAAATATTTAAAAGTTGGAGATATGTAACATTAGCTCCGCTTAGAATACAGCAGCAAATCGCTGAGAACATTCAGCAGATTGCTCACCATGATTCTATAAAATCCACATTTTCAGATGAGGAAATAAAAATTATACAAGAAACCAAAGAATTTCTGTATAATTTAAGTTGAAAGGAGTGATTTTGTGGATTATACAGAAAACCTAGTCAACAGGTGGGAAAATGCCTGTGACACAGGAAATTCTCAAGAAAAATATAGAGTTGCAACATTACTCTGTGAACTTGAGGAAAAAAGCCGCGGAAAAATGCGGTTTTCTAATGAGGAACGGATGGTTTTCCAAGAAGCTAGAATGTTTCTTGGAAAATAGATTTTAGTAGCCCTGTATATAAGAGGAGCCCGTGTTTTGGACTCCTCTGTTTTTTTATTGTATAGGAAAAATCGGTTTTATCTTGACACTACGTAGATTCTTTTGTATACGACAAGGTTAGGCTTCTTGTTTTTGATTTTCTAGTTGTTTTTGAATATATTTATCAATATCAGAATGAATTCTAAAGTCTGCATCAAAACATTCATCAATGATGCCATTAACATTTAATTTTTGATAAGTTATTTCGGATTGCTCATTTGTTTTAACAAATACATTCTTTCCACCAATACTATGTACATATTCAAATGCAAAATTATCTGTTAATCCATCTCCAAAATATATAATATCATTTGTTTCCTTATTTTCATTTTGAACTTTCTTTATAATGTTTACTTTTTCTTTATCTGTTAATAAAAAATCGATATCTCCCCATTTTCCATTTTCTTGTTTAAAGGTTACACCATAAGCTCCATTTATGAAATTACTAATTGGAGTTTCTTCTACATAATCTTTTATTCCTGCAGTAACAATATAGTGTTTCATTCCTGTCGTTTGACTTTGGAATCTTTTAAAATAATCTACTACTCCTGGATTAAATGTAACCTGATTTGCTCCAAGACAAGCAGTATCTCTTGATATTGCAATTCCATTTTCAGACAAAATATCGATATAACATTTATAATATGCGTCATATATTTCTGTTGCATTTCCTTTTTGTATCTCTTCTTTAATTTTTTGTATTAATCTATCATCATCATATCCGCATTTTTTTAATATTTCATATTGTGGGAATGAATATGGTGTTAGTGTTCCGTCAAAATCATATATAATTATCATGTTTAACCTCTCTCTTTTAAATTTCTTACTAAATTTTTAAATTGATTTCCTCTATCTGCAAAATTTTTAAACATGTCAAAACTTGCACTGGCAGGAGAAAATAAAACAACATCTCCACTTTTAGCATTCTTTTTTGCAATTGGAATCGTTTCTTCTAATGTCTCACACATATAAATGTCTAAGCTTTTATTTTCTTTTTCCAATTCTTCTTTTACAACATCATAAATTTTTCCAGCTGTTTGACCAATTAAAATCAATGTTTTTACTTTATCAATAATTGGTTTTGCAAGAGGTGTATAATCTAAATTTTTATCATATCCTCCAGCAATCAAAACAATCTTTTCTTTAAAAGCATTTAGTCCAGATAAAGTTCTAGAAGGTGAAGAACTCGCAGAATCATTATACCATTTAACACCATCAATTTCTTCTACAAATTCAATTCTATGTTCTACAGGTTTAAACTCTTTAACTGCTTTTACAGCCGTTTCCATATCTACTAAACTTGCTGTTGCAGCAATAGCTGTTGCAATATTTTGATAATTATGATTTCCTCTTAAAATGACATCATCTGTATTTAAAATATGTTTTCTAACTTTATCATCACATTCTTTTATCACATCTTCATCAACAATATATCCATTATCCAATTTAGTTTGACTACTAAAGAAGATAACTTTTCCATTTGCTTCTTTTGCACATTCTTTGGTAATTTCATTATCATAATTTAAGACCAAAATTCCATTTTCATCTTGGTATTTAAAAATATTTTTCTTAGCATCTATATATTCTTGATAATCTTTATGAATATTTAAATGATTTGGTGTTATATTAGTAATAACAGCGATTTGTGGACTTACTTCCATTCCCATCAATTGAAAACTACTTAATTCTAGTACAACCATATCTTCAGGTGTCATTTCTGATAGTTTTGTAAATAATGGCGTTCCAATATTTCCACCTAAAAATGTTTTATATCCTGCTTTTTGCAAAATACTATTTATTAAGCTTGTTGTTGTTGTTTTACCATCGCTTCCAGTTACACCAATTATTTTTGCTGGGCACATTTGCATTAATAATTCTACTTCTGTTGTTACCAATGCACCTCTATTGGCTTCTTCCACTAATTCTGGTTTCGTTGGTAAACAGCTAGGGGAACGAAAGATTATATTGAAATTTTTTAAATGTTGCATACAATCTTTTCCAAAATGTATCATAAATCCATAATTGGTAATTTTTTCTATAATATCTCTAGGAATTTGATTATATTCTCTTTCATCAAATATCGTTACATTTGCTTTTTTATCATATAAATAATCTAAAAGTGGTAAATTACTAACACCTAGTCCTATTATGGCTACTTTTCTATATCTTATGTAATCATTAAATTCATTTAATTTTTCATTGTTATAACTCATTTGTCAATCCTCCCAAATTTTAATATTGTCTATCGTAATATTATTTCTTTTGATTGTATAGAAAAATCCCTTTTCTTATCTATGTGATTTTTTCTTATACAACAAGATAAATCTTTTATATATTTGCTATTATATATCAATTATATAAAAAAAACAAATTATGGGTGAATATTTTTTTGGAGATTCGTACAAAATAGTAATATACTTTGAGGAGGTGCTTATATATGAGTAAGAAAAAGAAAGACAACAAAAATAATAACAATTCAAATAATCAAAATAACAATAACGAAAGACCAAATAACAACAACAAATAATTCGTTAAAGAGACAATTCGAATATAATTCTAATTGTCTCTTTAGCTTTTATTGTATAGAAAACCTTACTCTTATTAGATTATTTTGTACCAAATATCCTGTCTCCAGCATCACCTAATCCTGGTACAATATATCCTTTTTCATTTAATTTTTCATCAATACATGCAGTATAAATTTCTACATCTGGATGTTCTTTCTTTAATTTTTCAATTCCTTCTGGTGCAGATATAATACATAAGAATTTAATCTTCTTAACTCCATCTTTTTTAAGCATTTGAATCGTATCTGCTGCTGAACCTCCTGTTGCAAGCATTGGGTCTAAGATAATAGCTTCTCTTTTTGCAATATCTTTTGGCATTTTATAATAATATTGCACTGGCTCTAAAGTTTCTTCGTTTCTATATAATCCAATATGTCCAATTTTTGCATTTGGTACAATTTTTAGTAATCCATCTAACATACCTGTTCCTGCTCTTAAAATTGGTACAAAAGCATAATTATCTTCATCTAGTACTCTTGCTTTTGTTTTACAAATTGGTGTTTCTATTTCAATTTCTTTTAATTTTGCATCTTCTAATGCATGATAGCATAATAGTGTTGCTATCTCCCCTATAATTTCTCTAAATTCTTTTGTACCTGTATTTTTATTTCTAATAATAGACAATTTATGCTCTACCAAGGGGTTATTTAATACAGTCACTTGATTTGGTTTATCAGTTTTTATTTCTTCCATTGCATTTGCCCCGCTTTCATATTTGTTTTCTTTCTCATTCTCGTTTTTTTCCTCTGTCTCTTTTGTATTCTCATTTTCTGATTTTTTATCATTATCTTCTTTTTCATCTGGTAATAATAAATTTAATAAAATACCAATAATGGCTGCTAGGCTCATTCCTGAAATGGTTACAGATAAATCCCCATGAATAATAGAGATAGCTGCTCCTCCTAATCCTAGTACTAACATAGTAGATGCAACAACAATATTTTTAGATTTTCCAAAATCAATTTTATTTTC